>JAHEOB010000367.1 GCA_018610095.1 Halothece sp. MAG | reverse complement strand
CGCATTAACAAAAGTGGGTTTAATATGATTGGTTTGTCCTGATAATTGTTTCAAGGCAGGCGCAACAAATCGCCAAAAAGTGACCAGTGCTGAGACAGGATTTCCGGGTAAACCAAAGTAATAACTGTTAGTAAACGTTGCAAAAGTTAACGGTTTTCCAGGTTTTACGGCAACCGAACGAATTTCAATTTTTCCGTCTAATTCTTGTAAAATTCGATCAATATAATCGTAATCTCCAACCGAAACGCCCCCTGTTGAAATAACTAAATCGGAAGACGAAATTGCCTGCGCGATCGCGCGTTTGATTAAATCGGGTTCATCGCGAATAATTCCTAAGGGAATGGGAACACATCCTAATGATTTGACTAATTCTGATAAAGCATATTGATTAGAATCCACCAGTTGCCCTCGCTGCAAGGTTTCATCAGGGGTGATTAATTCATTTCCTGTAGAAAAAATGCTCACTCTAGGGCGACAATAAACTGAGACTTCCCGACATTGCATAGCCGCTAAAATGGCTAATTCAGGAGCGCCAATGCGAATCCCCGAAGGTAATAAACGCTGTTGGGCTTGATAGAAACTTCCTTGTTGACGGATAAATTGATTGGCGGTGGCAGGGGAGAAAATCTTGACGTGATTGCCTTGCTGTTCCGTGTCTTCCTGCATAATAATGGTATCTGCCCCCACCGGAAGCACTCCCCCAGTAAAAATGCGGGCTGCTTGCCCTGGTTTTAAATGACAATGGGGGGGAACACCGGCAGGAATTTCTTCGACAATTTCTAAGGTGACAGGTTGGTCGGGGTTAGCTTGGGCAACATCGCGCGATCGCGCTGCATATCCATCCATGGCAGAGTTATCTTCATGGGGATAATCCAATTCACTACTAACAGGGGATGCCAAAACCCGTCCAGCAACTGCATCTAACGAAATGGGTTCGGTGGTGGTTAAGGGTGGAATAGTATTTAAAATTAAATTTTCTGCTTCGTTGACAGGGATCATTGATTAAAAATTACCTGCTAACGCGTCATAGCATCGTTCGCAAATCGTGGGATGATCGTCAAATTGACCCACTTGCGTGGAATAATTCCAACAGCGTTCACATTTTTCTCCCTCGGCATGAACAATGCCCACTGTCACCGTCTCGGTTTCTGTGGAGTAAGGAGCATTTTTGGCTGCATCAGGGCTATCTAATAGTTCCACTTGTGAGGTAAGGAATAGATACCGTAACTCATCAACACGACTTCCCTCTCCCACGGAGTTACTGGGATTCATTTCCGCTAATTGCTGGTGCAACTCAGAATTAGGAACATATAGTAAAACTTTTGCCTCTAAAGATGCCCCAATTAGTTTCTCATTTCGCGCCTGTTCTAAAACTTTATTCACTTCGGTACGAATGTCACGCAGTTTCGACCAATGTTCAGCTAAGGTAGCCTCTTTCCAGATATTTGTGGGGGGAATCCATCCCGAAGCAAAGACTGATTTTTGCGAAACGGGATAGGGAATATGTTGCCAAATATCTTCTGCCATGTGAGAGAGTACTGGCGCGATCGCGCGGGCTAAATTTTCAACAATAATAGCAAGCACGGTTTGACAACTGCGCCGGCGGGCAGAATCAGGGGCGGAAATATACAAGCGATCTTTGGCAATATCTAAATAAAAATTGGATAGTTCGACAACACAGAAATTCTGAAGACTTTGGAAAAAGCGGAAAAACTCATAATCTTCAAACGCTGCCGTCATTTCTGCAAAAACTTCCCCAGCTTGATGAAGCATATACTGATCTAAACTGGGCAAGTTTTCATTAACAACGCCATGGTATTTGGGATCAAAATCGTAGAGATTCCCCAGTAAAAAGCGGACGGTGTTGCGAACTTTGCGATAGGAATCAAATAACTGTTGCAGAATGGTCGGCCCAATGGGAACATCGGCTGAATAATCAACCGAGGATACCCATAACCGTAATAAATCCGCTCCATAAGGAGGTTCTTTTTTCTGATTATTTCCCCCATTAATAATGACAGCCGGATCAACCACATTTCCCATAGATTTACTCATTTTGTTGCCTTTCTCATCTAAGACAAAGCCATGAGTGAGAACCGTTTTATAGGGGGGAATGCCTTGGGTGGCAACACTGGTTAATAAACTGGATTGAAACCAACCGCGATGTTGATCGGAACCCTCCAGATACATATCCACAGGATAGGTTAATTCCTCCCGTTGTTTGGCGACTGCAGCCCAGGAAGAACCGGAATCAAACCAAACATCCATGGTATCGGTTCCTTTATAATAACGCCGCCCATTGTTGCGATATTCCGGCGGTAATAATTCCTCGGTGGAGAGTTCCCACCAAGCATCTGACCCTTTTTCGGCAATAATATTTTGTACGTGGGCAATGGTTTCTGGGGTTAACAGGGGTTCATTCGTTTCTTCATCATAAAACACGGGAATGGGAACCCCCCAACTGCGTTGTCGCGAAATACACCAATCAGTACGCCCCTCAACCATGGAACGAATGCGTTTTTCCCCCTGTTTTGGCAGCCACCTCACCTTAGAAATGGCATCTAACGCTGCTTCTCGAAATCCTTCTACGGAAGCAAACCACTGTTCGGTGGCACGGAAAATGGTCGGTTTTTTGGTTCGCCAGTCATAGGGATATTTATGAACATAGGGTTCTTGTTTAAGCAGGGATTTGGCTGACTGTAAGGCTTCAATAATGGCTTGATTTCCCTTATCCAGAACATCCAGTCCCGCAAATTGTCCAGCTTGTTCCGTAAACTTTCCCTGTTCATCCACTGGGGATAAAATATCTAACCCGTATTCCTTGCCCACTAAAAAGTCTTCCTGACCATGACCGGGGGCGGTATGGACTAATCCAGTGCCTGATTCGGTGGTAATATAATCTCCCCCAATAATAATTTCACTTTCGCGATCAAATAAGGGATGACGATATTGACAATGTTCTAGGGCTTTTCCGGGGAGAGTTGTTTTTACCGTTAAGGTTTGCCCTAAGCTTTCTGAAAGTTTCTCCACTAACTCCGCAGCAATCAGGAAATAGCGACAAGTTTCGGTTTCTTCCCCTTCAACCACCGCGTAAGTTAATTCTGGGTTCACAGCAACGGCTAAATTCCCCGGAATTGTCCAAGGGGTGGTTGTCCAAATAGCAACGCCCAGATCAGGCATATAGTCTGCTAACTGATCTTTAACCTTGCCTGCTAATTCTGTTATGGGAAATACCGCATAAATACTGGGGGAGGTGTGTCCTTCTGGATATTCTAATTCCGCTTCCGCAAGGGCTGTTTGAGAACTGGGACTCCAATGCACTGGTTTCAAGCCCCGATAGATATACCCTTTCAATGCCATATCCCCAAATACGCCAATTTGGGCAGCCTCATATTGGGGATTCAGGGTAATATAGGGATTCTCCCAGTCCCCCCAAATGCCATAGCGTTTAAAGCCTTCCCGTTGTTCGTCAATGGTTTGATAGGCAAACTTGGCAGCTTTTTTTCGTAATTTGAGAGGAGTAAGGTTAGCGCGATCGGTTTCCTGAATATTTTGTAAGACCTTTAATTCAATGGGTAAGCCGTGACAATCCCAACCGGGAACATAACGCACCTTATAGCCTTGTAAGAGTTTATATTTATTAATAATGTCTTTCAGAATTTTATTTAAGGCATGTCCCATGTGGAGTGCCCCATTGGCATAGGGAGGGCCATCATGGAGGACAAAAACGTCTTTGGGGTTATTTTGTGATAAGTGTTGATAAATCTGTTCCTGTTCCCAAAATTGCTGAATTTCGGGCTCTTTTTGCTTGGAATTAGCCCGCATGGAAAAATCGGTTTGGGGTAGGTTGATGGTATCCTTATAACTCTTATTACTAGTCACGGGTCTTACTACTCGCGCGGTGAACAGTTGAGGTCTTGTACCGTTATTTTAACGTTGAACCTATTATTGTTTGTCTTCGCTTTCAGAAGAATTGCTGGGTGTTTGGTTTGATGAAGTTTGCTGTCCTGTACTAGCCGAAGACGTTTCCTCGGTATCAGTGGTTTCTGTAGTAGAGGTTTCTTGTGGTGTTGCAGTCTCCTCAGTCTCGGTAGCTTCTATGGTTTGAGTGGTAGAAGTTTCCTGTTGTGTTTCGGTACCTTGAGTGGCTGTTTTGCCAGGTTTAATTTTCTGCCAAAGGGCTTGTGGAGACAACCAACTTTTTAGTTTTGAGACAATATTTTCAGAAACAGCGGTTTTGTCGGCCGGTGAAGCCAGCGATCGCCGCAAGATTAAGGTTTGTGTTCCAAACCATAATAACAGGGCAACACTAGCAGTCTGTCCTAATAGCACAGCACCGGTAATGCGTCCCGCACACACCCATAAGACTAGGGCATAAAATAACCCTAAGCCACTCCAAACAAAGTCACTTTTACGATGAACTTCTGGGAAAAAGAAAGCGGATAAATAAAGGGCAAAACTTCCTAAACCCACCACAAGGGCAAGTACATAAGCGAGCATGCTAAATTAATCCTCCCAACACGGCTATCTGCAAGCTACGTTAATCTTATCAGAGGTAAGCGAGTGTACTCGTCCTATGGACAGTGTTCATAAGTTAGAACCAACAATCCCTAATCGAGGGTGCAACTGGATTAGGGAGCGTCAACTGCTTCGGTGCGTTTTCTAAAAGTGATTTTCATACCGATCAATCAGTTAGTGTTTGTTAATCTTAGAATATTGAAGGATTTCATTGTGGGAGAGACGATGGTTTATCAAGGACAATTTGGGACTTATACCATTACTGAGCGCGATCGCGCCGAGGTCATTACCTATCGTGGGGGGTTAGTGGCAGCAGCGTTAAGTTTTGCCCTTGGAACATTGCTATTATTTTGGCAAGGAGCAACTCCCATCGTTTTGCAAATATTAACCTATTTATATGCTATATTTACCATTTCTTTAGGGATTAGTTTATTAACCATTCATATTTATTTAATTCCCCTACATCGTCTATTGCAAATCTTTTGGGGAATCGGAACAATTGCTTCAATTGTAATTGGTTTCAATGCGAATCTCCCCTTTGCTTTATATATTTATCAAAATCCAGCAACAATTTTGGGAATTGGTTTTACGTTTGCTGCTTTAACAGGAATTTATTTTAAAGAAGGCTTCTGTTTTCATCGTCTTGAAACACAAATTTTAACGCCGATTGTTCCCGTTTTATTATTAGGACATTTAACAGGTGTTTTTCCAGTACAATTAGAACAAATTTTATTAGGAATTTGGGCTCTATGTTTCCTCATTTTTGCTGCTCGAAAATTTCCCCAAGATATTCCTTCTGATATTGGTGATAAATCCATTTTTGATTATCTAAAACAGCAACGGGCATCTTCCTAATTGCTTTGTATGAATAATCGATACATCTTACTTTCGGTTTGATTAGCAATAGATACAATAGAACAATACCGCTTACAACAACTGCTTTAATAGGCTCGCAATGGCTTCAACAACTAAGATCACCAATAATCCTGATAAAGAAAAGGCTCTCAATTTAGTCCTTAACCAGATTGAGCGTAATTTCGGTAAAGGCTCAATTATGCGCTTGGGGGATGCAGCTCAGATGAAAGTGGAAACCATCCCCACAGGAGCGCATACCCTTGATATTGCTCTAGGCGGGGGACTCCCTAAAGGCCGAGTGATTGAAATTTATGGCCCTGAAAGTTCTGGGAAGACAACGCTCGCCCTACACGCCCTAGCAGAAGCACAAAAGGAGGGAGGCGTTGCTGCTTTTGTTGATGCAGAACACGCTCTAGATCCCACTTATGCAGAAGCATTAGGAGTTGATATTGCTAATCTTTTAGTCTCTCAACCTGATACGGGAGAAGCTGCTTTAGAAATTGTGGATCAACTGGTCCGCTCTGCAGCCGTTGACATTGTCGTTATCGATTCTGTTGCCGCCTTAACGCCCCGTGCAGAAATTGAAGGGGAAATGGGGGATACCCAAGTGGGGTTACAAGCCCGTTTAATGAGTAAGGCACTACGGAAAATTGCGGGGAATATTGGTAAATCAGGTTGTACCGTTGTCTTTCTTAACCAGCTACGACAAAAAATTGGCGTCACTTATGGTAGTCCTGAAACCACTACTGGCGGGAATGCTCTAAAATTCTACTGTTCAGTTCGCCTTGATATTCGACGCATTCAAACCCTCAAGAAAGGGAGTGAAGGGGAATATGGCATTCGAGCAAAAGTGAAAGTTGCCAAAAACAAAGTTGCTCCCCCCTTCCGCATAGCCGAATTTGATATTATTTTTGGTCATGGCATTTCCCAATTAGGTTGTTTAGTGGATATTGCTGAACAAACCGATGTTATTAATCGTAAAGGGGCTTGGTATAGTTACAACGGTGAAAACATTGCCCAAGGACGGGATAATACCATTAAATATTTAGAAGACAATCCCGAAAAAGTGACTGAAATTGAAAATGCAGTTCATGAAAAAATTGAAATGGGGGCACTAGTTTCTGGTAATCAGAAAAAATCGAAGAAAAATAATGCTTCTGCTGAGCAAGAAGGGGAAATGGAAGTGGAATCGGAAGAAGAATTAACCCAGTAATGCGTTAACTAAAATTATAGGGGAGTTTTCCCCTATCTCCCCCTTAGATTAACAACTCACTCTACTTCAGCATTCAGGCTTTGTAATTGCGTTTTCAAAATGCGATCCATCCACTGTTCCAAATAACGACGATTTTCTCGCTTTTGCTCTAAATCCTCCGTATCAAGAGAATGAGGAGCAAGCCCACGAATCCCAGCAGTGGTGACACAAAACATTGACTTTTGGAAACTTTTACAAATTTTGACTAATAAATCTCCTTCTCCTCGTCCTGATTGCCGATAAAAATCAAGGAGATAATCGGGGAGGTAATGTCGCATATCCTGCATTAACAAAGTTGGTGGCACGCCTGCCGTACCTGTCGCAACAACATCCGCGTGTAATGCACCATAGGCAAATTCTTCTTGTTGGGCTGGAATTTGGTAAGCCTGTGCATTATAGGAAACTAATCCCGGAAAGGGTCCCCCTCGGAAGAAAATGGATTCCACATAAGGAACAGCGGTATCGGGTAGAAACGTTAATCCTGCTGATTCAGGAATTAACTCATAGGTTTCACCGCGAAGGCTAACTTGATAGGTGATGGGGGTATTGGCATCAGCAACTAATCCCTGTTCAATATGATCGACTACATCGGGAACCGATTGAATTTCCCCCTTCTGATAGCGATCGCTGAGGTTTAAGAAAATTTTACTCATGATGGTCCAGAATTCCCCCAATCCCTTGTAATACGCCATTTGGCGCATGTGTTCAATTAAGAAATCTTCAAAAACAAGATGAAAGCCCATCATCAAAGGATTGCGGCGAAATTTGGCTCGAATTAGTTTATCGGCAGCTTGTTCAAATTGAGGCGTATCGAGATAGGCATCTAAACCACCACCCCCATGCCACATCATGAGTCGCATGGTATATTCGGCGTACTCATAATTAATGCGATCGTGCCACCAATGGCGCAATAACTTTTTGGGAGTCACTTCGCCATTAAAATACTTGAAGAAGTTAAAAAACACTAAAAACTGATTTTCGGCAATATAAATTAAGTTTTTGGCATAGGCATCTAAAACGACGCCATAGCTGGCTAAAATTCCCACAACTTCAATTAAGTTGTCTGGGGAATCCTTTAAAAGGGCTTCGCCAGCTTCTAAGCGATAAATATCTTCAGCAAGCCGATGTTGAGAAGGTTCAAATGTAACAACCATATTTTTAACCTGAATATTATCGACACATTTTTAGTTGGTAGCAGAAACCAGTATCTATCACTGGTTATGCCAGCTACTTGATTGCTGCTGTACCATAGCAACGCTTTCTGTAGCGAAATTCGATAAAGAAGCAGTCTCCGTTTCACTCCAACGGACTAACCAATAGGGTTGTAATCCTAATGTCACAATTAAAACCGCTAAGATAATCGCAGGAATGCGGTCTGACCAAGGAACAGTGGGTAAATGACTCAAAGCAAGGGGTAAACGACCAAAGAAAACACGATTAATCATTAACAGGAAGTAAACGGCGGTTAACCCCGTTCCCACTAAGCATAGTAAGGTTGCTACTGGGAAAACGGTAAAACTGCCGCGAAATAGCATAAATTCGGAAATAAAGCCCACCATTCCAGGGATACCAGCACTTGCCATCACCCCTAAAATCATTAAACTGCCAATGATGGGTAATCCCCGTTCGGGGTTAAGTAATCCTCGCAAGGTATCCACATCGCGAGTTCCGGTTTTCTTACCCACAATTCCCACTAATAGGAACAATAAAGCGGAAATTAGCCCGTGACTAATCATCTGCGCTACCGCAGCCACTAAACTCAGTGGGGTTGCTGCGGCTGCTGCCAGTAAAATATAGGCCATGTGGGCAATAGAAGAATAAGCCACGACTCGTTTCATATCTTTTTGTGAGATCGCAGCCAGTGCGCCAAATAAGGCACTAATCGCTGCCCAAATCGCCAGATAAGGGGCTAACAATGACCATGCCTCG
>JAHEOB010000366.1 GCA_018610095.1 Halothece sp. MAG | reverse complement strand
TGCAATCAGTGTGGGAGAACGTCACCTGTCTCTTCTCCAAAAGTGGCAATGGTATATCCTAATAAAGCGCGATCGCGTCATCAAAAACATTAACGTATTTTAAGGCTTGTCCTAAACGGGTACTGATATCTGCTAATGAAGATTCCGCTATTCCCAACTGTTCCTTGCTTGATCTTGAAGCAGCAATCTTTATATTAATATCATCGTGCCGTTTGACAAGCCTGCAATTCCTTGAATTTTTCCGCAACCACACCGTTGTTAATTAATTCTTCTGCTTTGGTTAATCCAGTTTCTAAATCTGAGCAAACCCCACATAACCATAAATAAACCCCACCATTCCAAATGGCAGCTAACATTAATTCCCCTGGCTTGCCTTCAATTACCATGGTTAATTGTTCGGTTAATTGTTCTAAGGATTCTAATAAGACATCTCGCCCAACAAACCCATAATGTTCTGGATGTAAATGTAGCCGTTGAAAGTCTTTTTCGGGTTCACAAATACCGATAATTGCAGTGCGGTTACGGGCTAAATCACAACTTCCTTCTAACCCCTTGACAGTAGTTAATTTTGGCATTTCCCGTAAATTAAAGGTTTCTCGAAAATAATTTTCGGTGGGAGGATGCACAAACCCAGAAATGAGATTGGCTTCCCCAGCATAGGGAGACCAAATTAATTCCATGGTTGCTAAGGGAGGGCGTTTGCCAAGTTGTTCTCGATAGGGAACTAGTTGATGGGCAAGGGGAAAGTGGGTGGGAAGATAGTAGAAACCAATGCCGGTTTGGGCAAGAAGTTGTTGACTGTTTTCTAGGGAAATGGAACGATAATTAATGCCTAATGCTTCCCAAATATCAACATAAGGAATGCCATATTTAGTCGGCATCTGATCGCCGCCTTGAACAATTACAGGAACGCCGACACTCGCGAGAAGGAGTATGGTGATGGGAAAAACTGGGGCAGTGCGCGATCGCCCATCATAAGGCACCCCGAATACCGTCACTGGATAGTCAGTTTTTGTTTCTAAAGCAGGAATTTTTCCGCCTAACTCGTCATAGGCATCTAACATGCCTGCTAATTCTTCGGCGGTGGGGCGTTTAATGCGATGCGACATCAAAAAGGCCCCGATTTGGGCAGGCGTAGCTTCCTGTTTCAGTAATTGTCGGGTGGCAGTAGCTGCTTCATCACGGGTGAGATTTTCTCCGGTATGAGTGCCACTACCAATTTTTTTGAGAAGTTCTAGGAAAGATTCTGTCATGGAATTAATTTAGACAAACTGGCTCAATACTAGGATGAGGTGGTGAATCAGCCCTGACTAGTTTTTCCATCATGAGTTGGCGAAAACTTTGAATGGGTGGAATTTGTAGGCGATCGCGCGTGGTGACAAAAACAACTTCTCGGGTAATCATATTATGGGATTGGGAAGGACTCCCAATCGGACGAATAGCAAGACTCGCATCATTTCGGGCATCCATAAGGGCGGAACGGGGTAACATGGCAATAAAATTCCCTTGGCGAATCACTCCCCGAAACGCATCAAGGGTATTTAACTCCATGGCAGTTTGAAAGCTGGCATTTTGCTGAGAAAACCAATTTTGAACTAACCGTTGCATGCCATAACCATCTTTAAATACCACATGGGGATAGGCAGTTAATTGCGACCACGCCAATTGAGTGTACTCGGTTAGGGGATGGTTGGCTGCCATTAATACCTCAATGGGTTCTTCAAATAGTTTATCAACAATCATTTCTGGTTCGGTGGTTAAGGCAGGATTATTCATGACAATGGCGACATCCACTAAGCCATCTCGTAACACTTTCAAAGCGCGATCGCTGCCTAAGGCAGTTACCCGTAAATCCACTTGCGGATATTCACGACAGAAACTGGGTAAAATCGGAGGTAAATGATAAGAACAGACAGAATGAATCGCAGCAATACAAAATTCTGGCTGTTTACCCGCCATGAGATCGCGAAGTTCTTGGGTTATCATGCCCCATTCTTGACAAATGCGACGGGCACGGGGTAACAATCGCTCACCTGCCACGGTTAATTTTGCCTGATGCGAACGATGAAACAGTGACACCCCCAAATCATTTTCTAAGCCTTGCAGTTGGCGACTAATGGTGGATTGGGTAACACCACACTGTTTGGCTGCTTGTCCAAAATTACCGCTATCAATAATTGCTAAAAAGGCTTGTAACTGTTCAATCCGCATTGATCTTCCAGGTTACGTTTTTCCCATGACGATAACGGATGTTTTCGTTACATTTTGTGCATTTTTTTACAATTAGGGAAGTTTTTTAAGGGCAGCTTGGGCATGTAACTGCACAATGGGGGCTTCATCTTGGACTAATTCCGATAAGAAATTTTTAGTGGAAGGAACACCGAGATTTCCCATAGCTACCGCTAAGCTTTGTTTAAGGCTAGCATTGGTTTGTAATTCCGGATTTTCCTGAAACGCTTCCATTAATACTTGCGCGAGTTGGGGTTTTGATTCCGCCGTTTTCCAACGCCCTAACACATCAATAATCGTTTGCACCACAGAGGTGGGTTGTTCTTTTAAACTTGTTGCTAATAGAGAGAGGCTTTCTTGAGTTTCCCAGTAACTTATCCCTTGCACTAATTGTTGTCTTAATGGGATTGGTGTGGCAGAGGATTGCAAACAATCATATAACAGACGAATCGCTTGCGCCGTGCCAATTCTTCCCAGCGCGATCGCGCAATGACCACAAATATCGACATTAATATCATATAGTAGCGGATGCAACGCCGAAACCACAGTATCAGGATCACCATCATTGCTGCGTACGCCCAAGGCAATTACCGCTTCTTTTCGCACATTGGCATCAGTATCTTGCAAGGCTTGCATTAACACATCCACAATACGAGAATCTCGAAAACTACTCAACGCTTCAATAGCAGTGATACGAATTTCGGGTTCGGGATCATTAACCACACTCAAAAGGGGTTCAATGGTTTCACCGGTGCGAATATAAGCAAGGGCTTGTACCGCAGCTAACCGGGTTTCGGGATTGGCTAAGGCTTCCGTAAGCGTGGGAATGGCAACTTGACCGTTTTTGGCTAATCCATTGGCGCACGCAGTGATTACTTCTGGTTCTGTATCCGTTTTTAAAACCTCTGTCAGGGCAAAAATGGCATCGCTGCTAGGAAACTTTGCCAACACTTCCGCAGCTTCACAACGAATATCAATATCGATGGCATCATCTTGTAATAAGTCACTTAACGGCGCGATCGCGCGATCGCCAAACTTCGGTAAAAATTTGGCAACTTCCCAACGTTGGTGAAACTCTCCTGTTGTAAATACCTCCCAAGCCAGATTAAAAGCTTTTTGTTTTTCCTGAGCAGATATATCAAATACTTCTTGCCCATCCTGGCGCGATAAGGGTAATTGTCGTAAATATTGATCAAAACTCATAAATCGTTATTGGTTTCGGAAATAGGGAAATCACAAAAACTAATTTGATATAGCATACCTTAAAAGAGAGAGCTAACAATGTGTCAGAAAATGACTGACAATAGCGAGATACAAGCCTCGTCCTCACTAACGCTGTTGTGTCACTTTCCGAAATCAGAAAATAATCAAAAGCACATTTATTACAGTGATGTTAAAGTTTATAAGTTTCTGCGTCAGAAAAGACCCACCTGTAAGTCTCTGCGCGAAAACGCCATGGGTAATATCCAGTGGTCAATTGCTGGGTCTTCCCGTCTTTTGAACTGGAATCGCCAACCTCTTTCTTAACACTGACACCAAAGTGTCCGCCACTACATTGGACCCAAAGCCAGTCGATCCAGCGTAATTCTTCACAAGCAGAGTGTTCAGTTTGATTGAATATTAAATGATTGCCTTGGAAATAGCTTGTTTTTTTGACTAATTCTTTTTGACGAACAACTTCTAACATAATTTGCTTTGTTTCCTGATCAGCTTGTTCCCATCTTTCCGTCGCTAAATATTGAAATAATTGCAGGTAACGCTTCGGTAGTTGCTGTTTGACAAGAACAATCTCATTTTCTCCACTTCCTCTGTTTTTACCTGTCCAACAGTTAACCTCGCCTTCTTGCAAAGAATAGGTCTCCACTTCTTTGACAGTTGGCAATCGATAAAAATAGTCGCTTGCTGTTTGTTCTGCCGACTGTGATAGTGGTTCGTTAAGACTTAACCAAGTACAAAACAACGAAGCATTGCAGAAACTGGTAAAAGCAGCTTGTTCCGCAGTTTCTCTGGTTAGCGATAATTCTAAGTTTTGATGAGTACTACGCAGATATAATTGATATTCAGCCCAACTAATTGGATACAAATCGATTGCTTTAGTTTCATCAATCGGTAGCAAATTTTGTAAGCGTCGTGATAGCTTCACTTGAGCTGCCATATCGGCAACTTCTGGCTGCTCGGATGCTAATCCCTGTTCCAACAAACTTTCCAGTTGTTCCCGTAGTTGAGGTTCTACTTGCAACCCTTCCTGCAAACAGTCGTATCCTAAAGATAGACAATACACGTTTTTGGGATGAGCAAGTGCCGTTTGAATCAAAGAGGTGGAATCGCTCTGGGCAGCAAAAAGGCGAATCGTTTCTCCCCACCAAGAGTTGGCGAAATTGTCGATTAAAATTTGTTGCTGCTGCGTTTTGTGGATTTCAGCGGCAGCCAGATATTCTTGGAAACTTAGGTGAGCAAATTCATAGCTTCCTAATTCTTTCTCTACCAATAAACCACTGACATCTTTGACATTTTCAAAAAATTGCTGTGGTGTTAGAGCAGAAGCTACTGTAGCTAGAGTTTCGCGAATTGCTGCTTTTCCTTGTTCTAGGGTGAAGGAGCG
>JAHEOB010000365.1 GCA_018610095.1 Halothece sp. MAG | reverse complement strand
CAATCAGATTACTACCTACCTGAACCCCGGTGGTCCAACCCCTT
Organism: Halothece sp. MAG; assembly: GCA_018610095.1. Lineage (GTDB taxonomy): Bacteria > Cyanobacteriota > Cyanobacteriia > Cyanobacteriales > Rubidibacteraceae > Halothece. The sequence continues at coordinate 9,393 of JAHEOB010000365.1, read as the reverse complement.
GGGTTTATGTCTCAGTTTATTTGTTACTGATTCTATTCTTTAGTTACTTCTATGCTTCATTAGTGGTTAACCCTGTGGATATGTCTCAAAACTTGAAAAAAATGGGTGCTAGTATTCCTGGGATTCGCCCAGGGAAAGCAACCAGTGATTATTTGCAATACGTGATTAATCGCTTGACGTTATTAGGTGCCATTTTCTTAGGATTAGTTGCAACCATTCCCACAGCAGTGGAAGGAGCAACAGGGGTTTCTACCTTTCAAGGATTAGGAGCAACATCGCTTTTGATTTTAGTCGGGGTTGCCATTGATACCGCTAAGAAAATTCAAAGCACGGTCATTTCTCAACGATATGAAGGCATGGTAAAACAATAGTGATTGGTGACTGCTTCCCATTTTCTATAATTAGAAAGGTTGCTGTAATAGCAAGGGAAGCAACCATTTCAATTTACCCATCACTGCTCACTTAAAAAAAACGTGATTATGAGTCAATATTCTCGACTGATTTTTTTTGGCCCTCCTGGTGCAGGCAAAGGGACGCAAGCTAAAAAAATTTCTCAGGAATGTAACATTCCTCATATTGCCACTGGCGATATTTTACGAAATGCGATCGCGCAGCAAACGGAAATTGGCAAAAAAGCCCAATCTTATGTGGAAAATGGGGATTTAGTTCCCGATGACGTCTTAGCCGCCCTAGTGCGCGATCGGTTGCAACAACCTGATGCGCAAGCGGGATGGATTCTAGATGGATTTCCCCGTACACTCCAACAAGCCCATTTTTTAGACCAACTGTTGCAGGAACTTAATTCTGACTATGATCTAGTCATTTATCTCGACGTTCCTGATAATATTTTGGTTCAACGGTTACTAGGTCGGGGTCGCAAAGATGATACGGAAGAAACAATACGCCACCGTTTAGATGTTTTTCATAATGAAACGGCAGAGGTGATCAATTTATATCAGCAACGTAATCATTTCTTACAAGTGGATGGGAATCAACCCCTTCCCCAAGTAACAGAACGCATCAAAACACTCATCAATCAAGGGAGTTAATCCCCTTGCCAGTAAATTTTTGCTAAGATTACGAGAGGAGATGATTGCTTTGAAAAGCGACTTTTCTGTAAAAAAAATTCCTAGCAAATGAGTGACAATACTGGTTAAGGAGAAAAACTCAAATATGTCTAAACAAGATCTCATTGAAATGGAAGGAACTGTGACAGAGTCCTTACCGAATGCTATGTTCCGGGTTGATTTAGAAAACGGCTTTAATGTCTTAGCTCACATTTCGGGCAAAATTCGCCGTAACTATATCAAAATTCTACCCGGCGATCGCGTTAAAGTTGAATTAACTCCCTATGATTTAAGTAAAGGACGGATTACCTACCGTCTCCGTAAAAAATAATATTGATATCTAATAAAATATATGGTATAATTAAACGTTCGTAGTGCGAAAAAATATCATGAAAGTTCGACCTTCAGTTAGCAAAATGTGTGAGCGATGTCGAGTCATTCGCCGAAGAGGGCGAGTGATGGTCATTTGCTCTAACCCGAAACATAAACAACGTCAAGGATAACTATCCAACTAATTCAAATCGTAGCAGAAAACGGAAACAAGGGAGAAACAACGTGACACGGATTGCAGGAGTAGATTTGCCGCGCGACAAGCGCCTCGAAATTGGATTGACCTACATTTATGGCATTGGCGTATCCCGTTCCCGAGAAATTTTAGCAGCAACTGGCGTGAATCCCGATACACGAGTCAAAGACCTAGATGTTAATGACGAGGCAACCCTTCGCTCTCATATTGAAAACAACTATCAAGTGGAAGGGGATTTAAAAAGAATCGAAAACTTTAACATCAAACGACTCGTTGATATTGGGACTTATCGGGGTCGTCGCCATCGGGCGGGTTTACCTGTGCGAGGTCAAAGGACTCGTACTAATGCCCGAACTCGTCGAGGGCAACGAGTTTCCATTCCTGGTAAGAAAAAAGCCCCTGCGAAAAAATAGCGGGCTTATTGTATAAGCATTTAGCAGTCATCCAAATCCAATAATATGGCGCGACAAACAAAAAAAGGTTCTTCTAAAAAAACCAAACGTAACGTCCCCAATGGCGTTGCCCACATCCAATCCACTTTCAACAATACCCTAGTGACCATCTCTGATCCCAAAGGCGATGTCATTTCTTGGTCTTCTGCGGGGGCAAGTGGCTTTAAAGGAGCAAAAAAAGGAACGCCATTTGCTGCTCAGACGGCTGCTGATCAAGCTGCCAAACGCGCGATGGAGCAAGGGATGCGTCAAATTGAAGTCATGGTAAGTGGTCCTGGAGCTGGACGAGAAACAGCCATTCGCGCTCTCCAAGGAGCAGGATTAGAAATTACACTCATTCGGGATGTCACCCCCATTCCCCATAATGGTTGTCGTCCCCCCAAACGCCGTCGTGTTTAAACCAACTGACAGCAAAACTTACCTTGCACTGACCTGCTACTAGCCAGTTTTTTGCAGCCAGTGCAAATCTTTGCTCATTAATGTATTACCATCTGAACTACACAGAATCCACTGGTCCTGGTCTTTGTGTAGGCTCAAAATGAAGGGAGGTTTCTCTGTGGCGCCTTTAAAAGACTTTACCGTTGATTGTGTCGATTCCAAAATTGATCATAAAACACAACATCAGTACAGCAAATTTGTCCTCGAACCTTTAGAAAGAGGTCAGGGAATTACCGTTGGGAATGCCCTCAGACGCGTTTTATTATCGAACTTAGAAGGAACGGCAGTGACGGCTGCTCGTATTGCAGGCGTCACTCACGAATTTGCCACAGTTCCTGGAGTCAGAGAAGATGTCCTCGAAATTTTACTAAACTTAAAAGAGCTTGTCTTCAAAAGTTATTCTCCCGGTCCCCATATTGCCCGTGTAAATGCCACAGGACCTGCGACAGTCAGTGCTGGAGATTTTAACTTACCGTCAGAAGTCGAAATCGTTGATCCCAGCCAGTATGTGGCAACCTTGGCAGACGATGCCAAACTAGAAATGGAAATTCGCATCGAACGGGGAACGGGTTACCGTATGGTTGATTTTGAACAAGAAGATGTTAGTTCCCTGGACTTTCTGCAAATTGATGCCGCGTTTATGCCGGTGTCAAAAGTTAACTATCAAGTGGAACAAACTCGTCTTGATGAAGCAGTAGGGAAAGACCGCCTGATTCTAGAAATTACAACCAACGGTAGCATCCAACCGGATGAAGCGCTTTCTCAAGCAGCCACCATCCTAGTAGAATTATTTCATCCCCTCGGCGATCTCAATATTCAACCTTCTAGTGAAGAACAACAAGAACAAGAGGATCCCAACGGACAAATTCCCATCGAGGAATTGCAGTTGTCAGTACGGGCGTATAACTGTCTAAAACGGGCTCAAATCAACTCTGTTGCCGATTTACTGGATTACAGTCACGAGGATCTGTTAGAAATTAAGAATTTTGGACAAAAATCGGCGGAAGAAGTAATTGAAGCCCTACAAAATAAATTAGGAATTACCCTTCCTCAAGAAAAATCTGCTACCAATTAACCCCTTTCGTTATTAAAAGGAGAGTGCTTTATGCGTCATCGTCGTCGTGTTAAAAAACTAGGTCGTGCTGCCGATCAACGTCGGGCATTACTCCGTTCTTTAGCCACCGAATTAATTCGACACGGGCAAATTACAACAACGAAAACTCGTGCCAAAGCGGTTCGTTCCGAAGTAGAAAAAATTATTACCCTTGCTAAAGAGGGATCATTATCCGCTCGCCGACGGGCCCTGGGTTACTTGTACGATAAAAACTTGGTTCATGCCTTGTTTGAAAATGTACAAGAGCGATATGGGGATCGCAATGGGGGCTATACCCGAATTTCCAGAACCGTTCGCCGACGGGGAGATAATGCCGAAATGGCAGTGATTGAACTGGTGTAAATGGCAGTGAATGTTGGCAAACTCGTCAGCCGAAACCAAGCGCGTTGCCATAGTAATTAAATACTTGGGAACGGCGTTTTATGGCTGGCAACGCCAACCTCACCATCGCACGGTTCAATATGTTATTGAACGGGCGATTAATCGAACTGTTGCTAGCAGTAGCCAAAACTGGATTCCTCTCCATGGGGCAGGACGCACTGACAGTGGGGTTCATGCTGCTGCCCAAACCGCTCACTTTGATGTCAGCAGTCCCATTCCTGGACAGAAGTGGGCAACTGTCCTCAATAAATATTTACCTCATGATGTGGTAATTTTAGCCTCAGCAGAAGTTCCCAGTGATTGGCACGCCCGTTTTTCAGCAAGTTGGCGACGTTACCGTTATACCTTATATACTGCAGCCTCCCCCAACTTATTTGTTGCTCCCTTTAGCTGGCATTATTATTATGAACCCTTAGATGTCACAGCAATGGAAGCAGCACTGAAACCGTTGTTAGGTTATCATGATCTAGCAGCGTTTTGTCGAGCTGGCTCAGAACGCTCTCATACTTGGATTGACTTACAAGATATTAACTGCACCTGTCAGGATTCCTTGATTACTGTGGAACTACAAGCCAATGGCTTTTTATATGGCATGGTGCGATTATTAGTGGGACTACTGGTCAAAGTGGGAAGGGGCGAAATTAGTCCCGAAACGTTTTTTGAGATTTGGTTCTATCGCCAGCGCGATCGCGTTAAATATTCTGCTCCCGCCAAAGGACTCTGTCTTTTACAGGTGGGATATGATTATTTTCCCTTCCCCAAATCGGTTTGGTCGAATCATCAACCTCATTTTTACTTTCATTGAAGCCAATTAACTATGACACTCCATCAAACTCCCTTACCAAACCCTGAAACCACAGAACGGAACTGGTATGTTATCGATGCCACTGGCTATCGAATTGGTCGTCTTGCCAGTGAAATTGCCCGTATTCTCCGTGGCAAAAATAAACGCCATTTTACTCCTCACATGGATACCGGTGACTTTGTCATTGTTATTAATGCGGAAAAAGTTACCATTAGTGGGAATAAAGGCAACGATAAAATCTATCGTCGTCACTCTGGACGACCTGGTAGCCTCAAAACGGATACCTTTAATCAACTGCAACGAAGAATTCCCGAACGGATTATTGAAGAAGCAGTTCATGGCATGCTTCCCAAAAATCGTTTGGGGAGAAAACTATTTAAGAAACTCAAAGTGTATGCTGGTCCCAACCATCCCCACCAAGCCCAAAAACCTATTGAACTGACCCCATCTCGCTAAAGGAGCTAATTATCCATGCAAGCAACTGATCAACAAAATCGTGTCGTCTATTGGGGAACAGGCCGTCGTAAAAGCGCTGTAGCACGCGTTCGTCTTGTTCCTGGAAGTGGCGAAGTTAACATTAATTCCCGTAGTGCAGACGATTATTTTAACTATAATCCCAAATATTTAGCCGATTTGAAAGCCCCTTTGGAAAGTCTCGGGTTGGAAAATGATTATGATATTCTCGTCAATGCCCATGGCGGAGGCTTAACTGGACAAGCGGAAGCTGTTCGCTTAGGGGTAGCACGGGCACTATGTAAACTTGACCCAGAAAACCGTACGCCTCTCAAACTAGAAGGTTATCTCCGTCGTGATCCCCGTAGTAAAGAGCGCAAAAAATACGGCTTACGGAAAGCCAGAAAATCCCCGCAATACTCAAAACGTTAGAATTAAAAAACAGAGAGCATTTTTCCCCTGTGCTCTCTTTGCTAATTAAGGAATGTAGGAGGAAAATTATGGCAAAAGAAGGTATTCATCCCGAATGGTATCCCGAGGCAAAAGTCATTTGTAATGGCGAAGTTGTCATGACAGTGGGATCAACCCAACCCGAACTTCATGTTGATGTCTGGTCCGGCAATCATCCCTTTTATACGGGCAATCAAAAAATTATTGATACGGAAGGTCGCGTGGATCGCTTCTTACGGAAATACGGAATGTTTGATGATCGCTCATCGGAGAATCAGGATAATAGTTAGCGGAATTGCCAATCCCCTTAATGGAGATTAGGCTATCCCCATTTTTCTTGTTCCTTGAAGCGACAACCGATTAACAATTAATTACTTCGATGGCTGAATCCTACGTCTTGGAAAAATTAAAATCAGTGGAAGAAACCTATAACGAATTAACTCGTCGTTTAGGCGATCCTGATATTGCCACTGATCCAGAAGAATTACAACGGGTCGCCAAAGCCCGTTCTTCCTTAGAGGAAACGGTTCAAACTTATAACCAGTGGAAACAAACCCAACAAGATTTACAAGAAGCTAGAGAACTTTATCAAGAATCCAGTGGCGATCCTGAAATGCAGGAGTTTGCTTCCTCCGAAGTGAAAGAATTAGAACAAAAACTGGAGGAATTAGAGTATCAATTAAAACTTCTCCTACTCCCCAAAGATCCCAACGATGAAAAAAATATTATGTTGGAAATTCGCGCTGGAACCGGTGGGGATGAAGCTTGTTTATGGGTAGGAGATTTAGTTCGCATGTACTCCCGTTATGCGGAAATGCAAGGTTGGGATATTAGTCTTGCCAGTGAATCCCTTTCCGAAACCGGGGGCTTTAAGGAAGCCATTTTAGAAGTAAAAGGCGATCGCGTTTATAGTAAGCTCAAATTTGAAGCTGGGGTTCACCGCGTTCAACGCGTGCCTGCCACAGAAGCAGGGGGACGGGTCCACACCTCAACCGCAACGGTTGCAGTAATGCCGGAGGTAGAGGATGTGGATGTCGAAATTGATCCCAAAGACATAGAAATGACCACCGCCCGTTCCGGAGGTGCTGGCGGGCAAAACGTTAACAAAGTGGAAACGGCAGTTGACTTGCATTATAAACCCCTTGGGATTAGAATTTTCTGCACCCAAGAACGCTCGCAATTGCAAAACCGAGAACGGGCGATGCAAATTTTGCGGGCAAAACTCTATGAAATGAAATTGCAAGAACAGCAGGAAGCTGTCACTTCAATGCGACGCTCCCAAGTAGGAACAGGAGCGCGTTCTGAGAAAATTCGGACTTACAATTATAAGGATAGTCGTGTCACCGACCATCGCTTAGGCGTGAATTTTAATCTTGAAAGCACCTTGGAAGGCAATATCGAAGAGATTATCCAAGCCTGTATTGCCAAAGATCAGCAAGAACGATTGGCAGAATTAACCCAACAATCGGAATAACCTTTAAATTAAGTAAAATCTGCAAAAATGCTTAAATCAGTTTTGATCGTCTCAATTGAATGAGATCATATTTGGGATCAACGATGAACCCATAAAAATCCAAACCGACCTCAATTTGAGCCGTCGAAGTATGAGTGCAGACTGATCAAGCGTGATACTATCATGTCGGTAAAACGGATCAAAGTAGAGAAATAATTATGACACACGCACCGATTGCTCCTGTGGTGCTAGTCATCCTTGACGGTTGGGGAGAACGCGAGAGTGAAACAGCCAACGCGATCGCGCTGGCAAATACGCCAGTTATGGATAGCTTACGGGAAGTGTATCCACTAACCACCATTCAAACCTCAGGCAAAGCGGTTGGCTTACCAGAAGGACAAATGGGCAATTCCGAAGTGGGTCATCTCAATTTGGGAGCAGGGCGAGTCGTTCCCCAAGAATTAGTCCGCATCAGTGATGCGGTGGAAGATGGCTCGATGCAGGACAATGCCACCTTGGTCAATATTTGCCAAAATGTGAAAGCCAGTAATGGGAAACTCCATTTGATGGGGTTGTGTTCTTCAGGTGGCGTTCATTCCCACCTTTTCCATTTACTAGGATTATTGCAATTGGCAAAAGCCCAAGGCATTGACCAAGTTTGTATCCATGCCTTTACCGATGGACGGGATACTAATCCCAAAGATGGCATCACCGCCCTCAGCAAAATTCAAACCTATACCGAACAAGTGGGGCTAGGGCAAATTGTCACCATTAGCGGTCGCTATTACGCCATGGATCGCGATAAGCGTTGGGATCGCATCCAAAAGGCTTACGAGGTGATTTGCCAATCAGATTGCCAGCAGGAACAAACCCCCACCGAAGTCTTACAAAGCAACTACGACAACGATATAACCGATGAATTTATTCCTCCCACGCGTATTGCCCCGGGTGGTGTGGAAAACGGCGATGGCATCATCTTTTTCAATTTCCGGCCCGATCGCGCTCGCCAACTCACTGCAGCCTTTGTCCAACCTGATTTTGATGGCTTTGAACGAGAATTAATCAAACCCCTCCACTTTGCAACGTTTACACAATACGATGCCACCTTACCTGTGGAGGTAGCGTTTAAACCCCAAAATTTGAACAATATTTTAGGCGAAGTTGTTGCCAACCAAGGCTTACGTCAATTTCGCACCGCAGAAACCGAAAAATATCCTCACGTCACTTACTTCTTTAATGGTGGGGAAGAAACGCCCTTTTGGGGAGAAGACCGTCAATTGATTAATAGCCCCATGGTCTCCACCTATGATCAAGCCCCTGCCATGTCGGCGCAAGCAGTGACAGATTCCGCTTGTGAAGCAGTAGAACAAGGGGTCTATTCCTTAGTTGTCATTAATTATGCCAATCCTGACATGGTGGGTCATACTGGGAATTTAGACGCTGCCATTACCGCCGTTGAAACGGTGGATACTTGTGTGGGACGACTCCTAGAAAGTATTAGCAAAATGGGAGGAACAGCATTGATTACTGCCGACCATGGCAACTCCGAATATATGGCAGACGAAAATGGTAATCCCTGGACGGCTCATACCACTAATGTCGTACCATTACTATTAGTGGAAGGGGAAAAACGGAAAATTTCTGGACATGGTTCACAACCCAAATTGCGGGAAGATGGGTGCCTAGCTGATATTGCACCCACGCTGTTAGATATTCTGCAAATTCCCCAACCTGAAGAAATGACAGGTCAGTCTTTAATTACAACCAGCAATATTCAAGTTAAAGCGAATCGGACACCGGTTCATATTTCTCTGTAACGATCAACGAGGAAAACTAATATGAAAATTGATCAACTTGTGGAAATTATCTCCATTCTCTCCGCATTATTATTAATCGTGGTGGTATTACTTCATTCTCCAAAAAGTGATGGATTAGGCGGACTCAGTGGTCAAGCGGAATTATTTACCAGCACCAAAAGTGCGGAAAAAACCTTGAATCGGATTACTTGGGCATTAGCATTGCTATTTATGAGTACCACGATTATTTTAAGTGCTGGTTGGATTTAAACAACGGCGAGTCAACCATGATGTTGCCATCCACTAAGGGTGGCAATTTTTAATATGTTTTTTTATATTTTTGGTGGAAACGAGTTGATAAGAATCACTATTTTAATAACCATCTTTCTTAGCGCGATCGCGCTTATTCTGATTTTAATCGGCTGGTATCGTTACTTGCAAAACTTCCAGACACCACT
>JAHEOB010000364.1 GCA_018610095.1 Halothece sp. MAG | reverse complement strand
CTCGTAAAATTATTTCGCTAGTATCCATTGGAACGCTGACTGTTGCTTTAACTGCTTGTCAGAACCCCCAACAACCTACTAATGGCGGTCAAGTTAGTGGTTCCGTTAAAGTTGATGGTTCTAGCACTGTCTTCCCGATTACGGAAGCTATGGCGGAAGAATTTCAAAAAGAATATAACGATGTTCGTGTTACCGTCGGTGTTTCTGGAACCGGTGGCGGTTTTGAAAAATTCTGCAATGGTGAAACGGATATCTCGGATGCCTCTCGTCCCATTAAGCCATCAGAAATGGAAAAATGCGAACAAGCTGGCATTGAATACATTGAATTACCGGTAGCTTTTGATGGCCTGAGCGTCATTAAACATCCTGACAATGATTGGGCCCAATGTTTAACCACAGAAGAATTAAAAATGGTTTGGGAACCAGAAGCCCAAGGAACCATCACTAACTGGCAACAAATACGAGACGAGTTCCCTGACCAAGAATTAACCCTCGCTGGACCAGGGACTGACTCTGGAACATTTGATTACTTTACAGAAGTCATTATTGGTGAAGAGGGAGCAAGTCGTGGTGATTACAGTTCCAGTGAAGACGATAATGTCATTGTCCAAGGCGTTAAGAGTGACGTTGGTGGCTTGGGTTATCTTGGTTTAGCTTACTATGAAGAAAATAAAGAGAAGCTGGGATCAATTGCCGTTGATGACCAAAATCCGGATAATGGAAAAGGTTGTATCAAACCTAGTTCTGAAACAGTTGAAAAAGGGACTTATCAACCCTTATCTCGACCACTTTTCATTTACGTGAAAAAAGAAGCAGCAGAAAACAAACCACAAGTACAAGAATTTGTCAATTTTTATCTAGATTCTGCTAATCGGCAATTCATTGCGGATACGGGCTATGTTCCTTTTGGCGACGAGCTTTATCAAAAAGTCTCCAATCGTTTTGAACAGCGCACAACCGGAAGCTTATATGAAGGCAAGAGTGATGTAAGTATTCGAGACGCTTTATAAAAAGTTAACAATATATCGATTTAGTCATTGGGGTCAAAACCTGACCCCAAAAAAGACCTTATTGAGATAATGAGAACTAATTATGACTAATTCACCAGAGAATCTCTTTAATCCGAATCGCAAACTTAGTAAAATCGTTGAGCGCATTGTTATTGTTATCTTTGGTCTGTTTGCATTTGTTTCCATTGCGACAACAGCAGGCATTATACTGACCCTAGCTTCAGAAACATTTGCTTTTTTTCAAGATGTTCCCTTGTGGCGGTTTCTGACTGACACAGAATGGACTCCGCTATTTACGAATCCGCAGTATGGCATTTTCGTTTTGTTATGTGGAACCTTCTTAACTGCAATTATTGCCATTATTGTCGCACTACCCATTGGTTTACTCTCAGCCATTTATTTGAGTGAGTATGCCCCTCCAAAACTAAGAGCTTGGCTCAAGCCAGCTTTGGAAATACTAGCAGGAGTTCCAACCGTAGTCTTTGGGTATTTTGCTCTGCTGTTTGTCACACCACTTTTACAAAACTTTATTCCCCAACTAGAAGGGTTTAATGCTCTTAGTGCCGGACTAGTCATGGGAATTGCAATTATTCCTTTAGTGGCTTCGATTAGTGAAGATTCAATTAGTGCCGTTCCCCAGAGCTTACGTCAGGGGGCTTATGCCATGGGATGTACGAAAAAAGAAGTGGTAACGGGAGTCGTGATTCCCGCTGCTTTATCTGGAATCGTGGCCTCCTTTATTCTTGCGATTTCTCGTGCGGTGGGCGAGACCATGATCGTCACCGTGGCAGCAGGGCAAAATCCGAATTTAACGCTAAATCCACTAGTCTCGGTACAAACGATGACTTCTTTTATTGTACAAGTCAGTCTTGGGGATGCTCCCACTGGCTCTCTTGCCTACAGAACCCTGTTTGCTGTTGGCACTACCTTATTTGTAATTACCTTAGTGCTAAATATCTTTAGTTATTGGTTTGTCCGTCGCTTTAGAGAGCAATACGAATAATGAGCATTGCTGATTCCACTAAACAAAGTTCTGATTCACAATTTAAAACGTCTCTGAAAAAGCGTTATCGACAGGGAACGATTCTTCGCTTCGTTAGCATGATTGCTACTTATATTGGCTTGCTCGTGTTAGCAGTATTACTGATTGATGTAGTCCTTGATGGCTGGCAATATCTTGACTGGCAGTTCCTAACAAATTTCCCATCTCGCTTCCCTGAAGAGGCTGGTTTTTTATCAGCTTGGATTGGTAGCCTTTGGCTCATGGTTCTAACGGCGATTATCTCCTCTGTTATCGGTATCGGCGCTGGCATTTTTCTCGAAGAATTTATAGCTGATACCTGGATTGCTAAAATTATTGAAGTTAATATTGGTAATTTAGCAGCTGTTCCCTCAATTATTTATGGGTTACTAGGGTTACAAGCCTTTGTGCGTATCATGGAACCCCTCACGGGGGGACGCTCGGTTTTGTCAGGTTCTTTAACCATGTCCTTATTAATCTTACCCATTATTATTGTTTCCACTCGAGAAGCATTAAGAAGTGTTCCTGATAGCTTACGACAAGCGGGCTTAGCAGTAGGAGCAACTCGCTGGCAAGTGGTACGAGAACAAGTTTTTCCCATTGCATTTCCTGGGATGTTAACTGGAACCATTTTGGCACTTTCCCGAGCGATTGGAGAGACTGCTCCCTTAATTGCGGTGGGTGCCTTAACCTATATTGCCTTCTTACCCGATATTTGGCCAATTTGGGAAGGATTAAGAACTCCCTTTACAGTAATGCCAATTCAAGTTTATAACTGGGTTTCTCGCCCTCAAGAAGAGTTTCATGATGTAGCAGCTAGTGGCATCATTGTTTTGATGGTGCTGCTATTGTTAATGAATTCCATTGCGATTTTTCTCCGTAATAAATTCCAAAAAGACTTTAGCCAAGACTAACTAATTTTGCTAATTAGCCTCGCTCAATCGCTAATGCAAGTTTGAGTGGAGCTTGGTAGCAAATTCCGCTAACTCTATCTGATGAGTGAAACCTTTTCACAGCGTTTAAAAGAGATTGCTCAAGTATTTTTGAAACTCGGCATCATTGGCTTTGGAGGGCCGGCAGCGCATATTGCCATGATGGAGGAGGAAATTGTCACTCGTCGGGAATGGGTAACGCGATCGCGCTTTCTCGATTTAGTGGGGGCAACCAATCTCATCCCCGGTCCCAATTCCACCCAAATGGCGATTCATATTGGTTATATTCACGGCGGATTATTAGGGTTAATCATTTCAGGCGTGGCATTTTTAATCCCAGCAGCCCTAATTACAGGGATTTTCGCTGGGATTTACGTTGCCTTTGGTCAATTACCGCAAGTAGAACCATTTTTTTATGGTATTAAGCCAGCGGTTTTAGCCGTCATTTTAGGCGCGTTATGGAAACTCGGTAAAAAAGCGATTACTAGTTATCAAGTACTTGTTGTAGGGGTAGCCGTTGCCATTTTATTGTTACTAGGGGTCAATGAAGTGGTTGCCCTACTCATCGGTGGCATCATCGGAATGCTTGTTTTGCAGTTCTGGCATCGCTTACCCAAAAATAGTGCAGAAGGATTCCTTGCCAGTTTAACAGCAGGAACGATTGTAAAAGCAGCAGCCGCCACTGATGAAACGACTCCCGCAACCCTTTGGAATTTAGGGTTATTTTTCTTTAAAGTTAGTTGTATTTTATTTGGCAGTGGTTATGTCTTAATTGCTTTTATTGAACGGGAATTAGTTGATCAATATGGCTGGTTAACCCAACAACAATTATTAGATGCCATCGCGATCGGGCAATTTACTCCCAATGGAGTAGTTCCTTTTTAGATGCCATTAATGTCAGTGCAGTGGCACTGATGGTCATTGTTAGTTTACAACTTGCTCAAACTATCTTTTTGGAACCCTTAGATTATGCTGCGATGGTTATTTTTGCTGTCAGCGCGATCGGGCTGTTTCGGTTTAAACTATCTGCATTATGGCTAGTTTTAGGGGGAGCAATCTTAGGAATGCTGTTTCAACTCATTTAAAAATTGGTTAATAACCCTTGTTGTCCGAGTAATAATTCCCGCAATAAAGTAAAAATACCAACCCAAATAATGGGCGTAATATCGACTCCGCCTAAAGGGGGAACCAGTTTCCGTAATGGCGCTAAAAACGGTTCTGTGGGATAGGCAACCACATTATAAGGAAATTGTTTCAAGTTAAGGTGCGGATACCACGTGAGAATAATCCGAAAGATAAATAAAAGCGTCATTACCGCAAAAAATAGCCCTAAACTCCAATTAAACAGTGTTGATGCTTCCATAAAAAACGATTAAAATTCTTTATAAATACCAACTGTCATTTCTGTTTGCTGTGGGATCAGGAAAAGGCAGCTCGCCTGTTATCCTGTAAAATAGCATAGCTATAATGAATCCTGAAACGATACGCATTTAATAGAGTAACAAAACCATGACACCATCTTTAGCAAACTTTCTTTATAGCCTACTGGCTGGAACATTAATCGTCGTCATTCCCCTCGGTGCTGCACTAGTTTTTGTCAGCATCAAAGATCGGGTTCGTCGTACCCAATAAATGATTGTTTACGGTTGACTCCAGGGGAGATAGACTATCCAGTCTCGTTAAACTCCTCTGGAGAAATGTTTGTTAAGCAACACACAATTGTAGGGCAAGTTTGTAAGCAATTAAGATTAAAGTAAAGAGTCCCCTTTGAGCAACGAAGCTAGAACCAAGCAAGGAGCAAAGCAATGGTAAACTTTGGGCTAAATTCAGGCAGTCTCCTCGGTATTTTTCTGGGAGTTGCTGGAGTAACCCTTTTCTTTATGCGCTCTTTTCGCCCAGAATTATCGCGAGATCAGGATATCTTTTTCTCAGCTGTGGGATTAGTCTGTGCTGTCATTTTATTATTTGACGGTTGGCGACTGGATCCCCTTTTACAGTTAGGTTACTTTTTAATAACAGCAGTAACCGTAGCATTTGGGGCAGAAACCCTACGTTTACGGTCAGCAACCACAGCACAGGCTAAACGTGGTGCCCCCACTGTGGATCGCGATCGCCGTACCAGTCGCGTTTATCGGGCAGAAATTGACGACATGGAACCCTCGTTTGAGGAAGAAGCAGAAACGCCCAACCGTCGTCGTTTACGAGGCAGTGAAGAAGATTCTCCCCGCCGAGAAGAGGCTACCCGTTCCAGCAGAACTCGTTCTTCTCGAAATCGAGCGCGATCGCGCCCACGACCTGCTTCTCGGACACGAGACAACTATTATGATGAGGAACCTCAACAGCGATTTGACAATCGGGATTTTGATGAAGATGAACTAGAGGAAGAGGAATACGTTCCCCCTCGCAAACCACGTTCTCGTCGTCGTGATAATGATGCGCCAACCCGTGCCCCTCGTAAATCCCGACCTCGTCCTAGCAGCGATCGCAGTGAGCGACCCGCTCGTTCTCGTCCCCCTGTAGAACGGCCACCCTCTCGTCGTCGTCGTCCTGCTCCCCCAGATGAAGATTATGTCGATTATAAACCCCTTGATTCCACGGAAGAGGACGATGACAATGATAATCAATTTGATTATTAGTATCAAAAGGATGGTTTAGGAAAACAAAAAGTGTGGATTCGACAATGGCTTTGCTTAGGAGTAAGCATTAGTTTACTCAGTCTCCTTGCTGCTTGTGGTTCTAATAATCTTCCTCAAGGAAGAACAGGGATTAATAGTCGCTATAATGACGAGCAACCGAATTTAAGTGGCAATGGCGAATACTTAACTTGGGTTTCTAATACCAAGGATGGCAATGAAATTTTGCTGTACAATCTTTCTAAGAAAAAATATGAAGAACTGCCCAATTTAAATCAAGAAAATTTAGTTACAGAGAACCCCAGTTTAAGTGTTACGGGCCGTTATTTGGTTTATTTAGTGAGTCGTCAAGGTCGCCCGGAAATTGCTCTCTATGACCGTATTGCGGAAGATACCGAAATTGTAACCCAAGGGTATAACCATTGGATTCGTAATCCTAATATTAGCCTTAATGGATGCTACATTGTTTTTGAAACTGCCCGTCGCGGTCAATGGGATATTGAAATTCTCGATCGCGGGCCCGAGGTAGAGCCTGATATTAAAGAGGGAGCACCGATTAATGAAGCACGGTCACGGTGTGGTTAGGTGGGTGTCATCCTCACTCAAACTGTCAGCAGGACTAGTGTTGATATCAATCCTTAGCAGTTGTGGCGGATATCCGAAACCGTTAGATGTTGGCTTTTCTCGGGGAGGAGAGGCTCTCAATACCCCCACTGCTGAATTTAATCCCAATATTTCCTCAGATTACGTGGCATTTATTTCTGATCGCGATGAGTCTCAAGATGTGTATCTGTATCAAATTAGTGAACAAAAAGTTATTGATCTGCCAAAGCCCAATGCATTAGATATGATGGCTTCTGATCCCACGGTTTCTGAAGATGGGCAATCTATTGCATTTACAGGAACTCGTCGAGGACAGTCTGATATTTACTTATATAACCGTGAAACGGAATCTCTGCGTATTCTAACCCAAAACTTATCCGCTCAAGTTCGTAATCCCACCATTAGTGCTGATGGATCAACCATTGCATTTGAAGCCAACCCTGATGGACAGTGGGATATTAAAATTTATAATCGCTCTGGTAAGCCTGTTGATGTTCCTTGAACGTACCCAGTCAGTCCCCTTAGGAAATCTCTATGTCTGGTTCTCAAATGGAAGAAAAACTAACGATTCCTTATCTTTCTCTTGCGGTATATCGCGAAATTGCGGCTCATCTTCAACAAGTTAATCAGGTAGAGGTGGAACTGATTCCCCAATCCTCTCAAACCTTTAGCTATTTCAACAGTCAAATTGAGGGATTAATTTTACGTTATCCTGCTAGCCTTGCTACAGAAGAAAAACAGCAACTGCAAGAGATTCTAAATTATTATGAACAACGCCATGGCAAATGGGAAAAAGTGCAACCCCATTCCAGTTAAATTTTAGACAGAAATTAGACTTTGCCCTAAATAAGGTTGTAAGGCATCAGGGATTTTTACTGTGCCATCTGGTTGTTGATAATTTTCTAAAATCGCTGCCATGGTACGCCCAATGGCTAAGCCCGAACCATTTAAGGTGTGGACAAAATGGGTTCCCTTTTGATTTGCTTCCTTAAAACGAATATTGGCTCGTCTTGCTTGAAAATCTGTAAAATTAGAACAACTAGAAATTTCGCGGTAGGTGTTAGACGACGGCAGCCAAACCTCTAAATCGTAACATTTCGCTGCTCCAAATCCTAAATCCCCGGTACACAACTCCATTACTCGATAAGGGAGTTTCAGTTCCTGTAAAATTGCTTCTGCATTTTGTACTAAGGCTTCATGTTCACTGGGAGAGTTTTCAGGACGAACGATTTTAACTAATTCTACTTTATTAAATTGGTGAAGCCGAATCAGCCCTTTGGTGTCTTTGCCATAACTCCCTGCCTCGCGACGAAAACAGGGGGTATAAGAACAATGATAAATGGGAAGTTGCCCAGCATCTAAAATTTCTTCTCGATATAAATTGGTAACAGGGACTTCTGCCGTAGGGGCTAACCATAAATCATCTCGATTACATTGGAAACTTTCTTCGCCAAATTTCGGTAATTGCCCCGTTCCTGTCAGGGAGTCACTATTAATTAAAGCGGGTGGCATCACTTCTTGATAGCCCGCAGCAATTTGCCGATTGAGCATAAAATTGATTAGGGCTCGTTCTAGGGCTGCCCCCATACCCACTAAATTAACAAAGCGACTTTGAGCAATTTTAACAGCACGATTAAATTCTAAAATTCCTAGTTTTTCTCCGATTTCCCAATGAGGTGAAATGGTGTCCGAATTGTCAGGAAGATAATCATCACCCCAACGACGAGTTTCGACATTTTCGGTATCATCTTTTCCAACAGGCGTCGTTTCGCTGGGAAGGTTAGGAAAGGATAAAAGCAAATTTTGAATTTGAGTTTTGAGTTCTCTTTCTTGGGGTTCTAAGTCGTTTAATTCTTGCTTAATTTGATTACTTTCTGCTTTAATATTTTTGACTTCTTCACTTTCAGGAGACAGTCCTGATTTAATTTTTTGTCCAATTTCTTTACTAATTTCATTATTACGGGCTTGTAAGCGCGATCGCGTTGTCTCTAAATCCCGCTGTTTTTGATTTAAATCTAAAATCTCTTGTATTTGATACTGTGAATCTCGCCGATTTAGTAATTCTTGGACTTTTTCAGGTTCTTGCCGAATATATTTGAGATCTAACACCTAACCTCCTTGAATCCCTGAATAGACCCTTATTTTTCCATGCTGAATTGGATGTTGTCAATTAATTCGTTATTGTTGATTCAAGCGGTCTTGTAGCCAGATGGTGGACAGAATACCAGCCGTATGGGCAAAAATGACATTAATATTGGCTTGAATACTGAGGATATCAATGGCAGTGACAAACTCTTGTGATCGTTGTGCGAAGGGACCTTGTTGCAAGGCTTTAATTAAAACCACCCCGACAATTGTTTGTGACCCTAAAATAGTCAGCAGTAGTCCTGCCAAATTAATAATTAAGCCAATGCGAAGTTGGCGCAAAATGGTGGCTCGTTTGGGACGATCTGAGGGGTCAGCTATTGCTAAACGACGGGAGAGTTGAATGTAACGATAACTGAAATAAATGCTAACGCCTAACGCAATGAGTCCAGTGAAGGCAAAAACAAGCCCCATTCCAGCTGCTTCAACGGAAACATCCTTTGCCCCAAAATAGAAAAAAGAACTGACCGTTAAAATGACTGCAGAAACAACCCCTAGCACCAGTTGAAACCAGAACCCAATTTGGCCGCCAATTTTTAGGGAATTAGAGGCTCGTTGAACTGCAAGGGGAAGAGAGGTGCTAACTTCTGGTTGATTATTCATTGCTCTTGACAGCTGCTAAATGAACACTATGCCCTGATTTTAGAAAACTTGCTTCAGCAATGTTGCAGAATCCGTTTGCGGATTAAAGGCTTCATCGTCTTCATGATGATCAATATTTAGTGAGCCGATCAAAAATAGATAATGGACAATTAGAAATTTTACTCTTACTTTGTTACTAACTTAATTGATAATTAGTCACTATCTAATTTCTGCGATTAATAGGCTGCATTAATAATAAGCTAACTGTATCAGGCTCATGAAATTTGAAGACATCTATCAATTTTTTAACAATCCACCTCCAACTTACCTCAATCGAGAGTTGGCTGTCTGCTATGTTCTTGACTATTTGTTAACACAGGAATCCTACGGCACAGAACTAATTGAGCAGTTGTCAGAAAACTTTCCCCAATATCGACTTTCTGATACCGTTTTATATGGCGCACTGAGCTTTTTAGAACAATCAGGGGTGATTGAAGGGTATTGGCAAAAGCTGAAAGGGCGAGGTCGTCCTCGAAAGATGTACACCATTGTTTCTGACTATAAAGAAAAAGCAGAAGAATTGGCAAGTCTTTGGCGTCACTATGTGTACCACAATTCTGGCAAAAGTTGATATATTACCATTGACTTGATTTTGTGCTTAACGTGAGTACTACACCTGTTTTATCTTCAACGCTATTATTAACGATATTACTGCTAGTGGGGCTAATTTTCTTTATTCGAGCCTCTGTCAAAGATCGCACCACGCAAGTGCAATTCAAAGCCAACCTTGCGGAAACGAGCTTACTGCCAAAAGTTAAAGATTATTTTTTCCAACGAGCTTACCAAGTCAAATCCTTTGATCCTGAACAAGAGGCAGTCACTTTAGAGGGATTTGTGCAACCTAGTGTCTTTCTTGCTATCTTTTTATCGGTTTTAGCAGGGTTAGGATTATTGTCTTTAAGCCTTGTGCTATTTTTATTATTTCAAGATGTTAGTTATCGCGGTGTCTTTTTTGTCTTAACTGCGTTTGCCCCCTTAGCAGGGATTTTTTACTGGAAAAAAGCTGGGCGATGGGAACAAGTTTCTGTCAAGTTAGACAGTACTGATTCATCTTCCCAAGAACCAATGACACTGATAACCGTCACCGCCCACCGAGATGAATTGATTCAACTGCAAAAAGCTCTTCCCCTAAAACGTCAGGATTAAGTAAATCATTTGCGTTATTGTGGATGAGAAAATTAAATGTTAATGGATTATTTCTTCTCGATTTATGGGCCCATCTTCAGCCGATGTCATGAACAATGAAGCTCCCTCAGCTAAACCGAAACCTTGGTTGTGGGAGAATCTCCCCAATTATGAAATCTCAGCGCGAGGGTGTTCCCAACGGACTGCCCAAGAGATTGATTTGTTGTTACTGGCTCTAGAGGCTTTAGAATTACAAAGCACTGAACGAATGCTGACGACAGCCAAGGAATTAAATTTAAGTGATGTTATTCCCAATCGAGTGGTGTTATGGCGCTTACGGTGTACCAATCCTTGGCGACGTTCTTATATGCGCCGATACCTGCACTTAGAACAAGCAAAGGCACTGACAATTATTGCATCAGCGCGATCGCGCCAACTGACATTTTTAATTCGCCAACTAGTATTAGCGGAACAACAACTTCGCGACAAAGAATTACCTTGGGAACAAAATTTCCGCTTAAAATGGTATCTGGAGCGATTTCGCTCTCATTTTAAAGAACGGATGAATCCTCGTCGAGCTAGAATTGCCCAATATCTGGAATTGCCAGATTCTTTAAATCAATTAGCGGTTTCGTTACTACACAAACTCCTGTTTGCAACGGGAACATTAGGAACGCAACGATTATGGTGTAGTTTATTTGATGGGGAAGTCAGATGACCATTCGTCGGGAGTATCGTTTACCCAATTGTTCTTTAATTTTAGAGGGTTGGAGTGATGAACCTAGTTACGCCAGCGCCAATGATCGGCCAACACTATCAGTTTTAGTGAATGTGGAATGTCACTTTTCCTCACAGAATGAATCTTCTGTTTTAAAAGGCGATCGCGATTTTTTGGAAAGTTTAGTACGAGTGGTTAACAGTTATGCTCAATGGATATTGAGTGAGTTAGAACTGGATCAACCTCAAGATTGGGTGGAAGAATCAGTGCGAATTGAACCCATCCCTGAGACGAATCGCCATCGCCTGCAATATATTTATCAAGACAAGAGCCATCTTCAACAAACGCAACAAGTGGATTTAACCACCGTTGAATTATTTGATTTAGTCGAAGCCATTGATCAATTGTTAAATGATGGCAGTACCTTACCCGAGCTGAGTTTGAGCCTGAAACCTCATTCTCGTAAAGTCCGTCGTCGTACGGAATCGGTTACTCAACAAGCAGCACCTGCGCTGGCAGGAGTCGCCAGTTTAGCCGTTGCCGCGATCGGGTTTTCATTAATAGAGCCTCCAGCTATTGAACCGGAACCAGAATCCCGAGAAGAAGAGACTTTTCCAGGAGAAGATCCCCGTCGAGAAAATAATGAGTCATCACAGTAATACTTAGACTTGCTTAAACATCAATGCCAAATAGTTGGGAGGTTAATTCCCGATGACTGACGCGCACATAAGGTTCTAATGCCGATAAAACCGTTTCGCCATAGCTACGATGATACACGCGACGATCTAATAGCACTGCGATCCCCTGCTTTTCTCGTAATGGCATGACCGCTCGTTGTAATTCTCGTAGTGCCGTAGGAAGTAGATAAAGTCGAAACCAATCTTGACGTTTCTGTTTGTAATAGGCAACTTGTCCTGACACTAAGGGATCTTCTAAGGAAGGAAGGGGAATAGTCGTCATGATTAACAACCGTGGGGTGGGTAATTGTTGTTGATGGGCTCGCCAATATTGCCAACTACAGACTAAAATCCCATTTTGTTGAACATCAGTGCTTTCAAATTGCACTCGAGAGCCAAATTCCCCTGCTAAATAAGTTGCCACTTGTTTTTTTAAAGGTACATCACTCACCAGAACTACCACTAAATCTTGATTGAGGGATTCTCCTGAAATGAGATGGCTCAATTTTTCTAATAGGGCAGGTTGAAATTCTTTGGTATTGGGCATGGGAATCCCATCAGGAACATATAATGCTAAGGATTCGGTGTGGCTATCTGGAGGGAATTTCAAACAAGTGAGTTCTCCTAAGCCTAATTGTTTCCGATAAACAGGGGCTTGTTTTTCCCAATCTAAAAACGCCCCAATTAACACCACCGGCTGTTTTTCCCAAATTGGGGCAATATATTCCGCTACCGAAACTGGACAACAAGTGAGAGTAAATCGACCTTGTTCCCGATCCATTTCTGCCCAGAAGAGTTGGTTTCCCTGTTGCGCTTGCTGGAAGAGTTGACAAAACCGATGATCGGGGGCAATGTCGTTTAAAGCGGTAAACAGTTTTTCTAAAATTTCTTGTTCGGGTTGGTTCAGTAAGAGTGCTTCATAAGGATTTTGGGGACGGTTAAACAGAACTTTGGTCAGTTCGACCCGTACATCTCGGATAATGTCAGCTTTTTGGGGATAATCATGGAGGAGTTGATTCCAATCACGAGGGCTAAATTGAACCGTTAGTTGCTCTCTTGCCCATTGTTCTAAATCATCGGCATTATCAATAATGGTGGGAGTCCCTGCCGTCAATTTACCTTGATTGAATAAGTGATCCCTTAACCACTGTTGAGGCGACATTAAAATTAAGACTGAATCTTTCTGGGAATCCCAATTAATTTCCTCAAAGGTTTTAACAGGCTTTTCAATATCTAACCATTCGTGTAATTGTGGAATCGCTTGGTTGAGTAATTGCTGTTGTTTGCTGCTAGGAGCAACGACAATAACACAACCACCGAATAACAGTGCCGAGGTAAGATAACTAAAGCAGTAGTCGTAAGCCGTTCCGGTTTGCATGAGTGCTGAACGGTTTAAACGTAATCCCCTAGCCACTAGACGCGCCATCGTTAGTTGGTGGGGCCAATTGAGATGGGGCTGGTTGCGAAGGAAACTACGGAGGTAACTATGGACTTCTGCTTCAATAACTGTCACGAGACCACTTTGATTTTTATAGACGCACTCTGATCAATTATAAGAACCTAAGATGAAGCTGGGAATTATTGGTTTAGGATTAATCGGCGGATCATTAGGATTGGCACTGCGATCGCGCCATCATTTTGTCATTGGGATTTCTCGTCATCCTGAAACGTGTCATATTGCCGAACAAAAGGGAATTGTGGATCAAGCTAGTATTGCGTTTTCTTGTCTAAGGGAAGCGCAAGTGGTGTTTATTTGCACCCCTATTGGTCACATTGTTCCCACGGTGGAAAAACTACAATCGCTGTTATCCCCTGAGACCATTTTGACGGATGTGGGATCGGTAAAAACGCCCATTGTGGAAGCAGTGACCCCCTTGTGGCCCAATTTTATTGGGGGGCATCCCATGGCAGGAACCACTCAGCAAGGGATTGATGCTGCCCAACCAGAATTATTGAGTGGTAGTCATTATGTATTAACGCCCACTGCTAATACGCCCTCGGTAGCCCAAGAAACG
>JAHEOB010000363.1 GCA_018610095.1 Halothece sp. MAG | reverse complement strand
CCACAAGTGCAGTGGCATCCTCGAGTATTATGGGTTGGAATTGGTTGTGAAAGAGGCACCCCCCAACAAGTCATTGAGAAGGGATTACAGGAAACCTTAAACCAGTATCAATTACAAGAAAGCGCGATCGCAGGGATAGCTACCATTAATTTAAAAGCAGACGAAGCAGGGATTGTCTCCCTTGCAGAAAACAGAAACTATCCCCTAAAACTTTATTCTGCAGAAGAACTTAATTCAATCAGTGTTCCCAATCCTTCCTCGATAGTTGCTGATGAAGTAAAAACGGCAAGCGTTGCCGAAGCTGCTGCCTTGAAAGCAGCCCAAACTCAGGAATTACTAATTTCAAAGCAAGTTTTTAAATCGGAACAAGGGGCAGCCACCATTGCTATTGCCTGTGCCGAAACCGAATATATTGGACGGACTGGACAATTATATCTGGTGGGAAGTGGGCCGGGCGATATTAATCAAATTACCCCCACTGCCCGTACCGCTATTACTAAAGCGGATGTCATCATTGGTTATTCCCTTTATTTAGACTTAATTCGCCCCCTGCAACGCCCAGGGCAAATCATTGAACCCTACTCCATTACCCAAGAACAACAACGGGCAGAACGTGCCATTGCTTTAGCGAATTGGGGATTAACCGTTGCCGTGGTTTCCTCGGGAGATGCTGGGATTTATGGCATGGCAGGATTAGTGTTTGAAGAATTAGCCCGCCAAGGTTGGGATGGAAAAACTCCTATTGTGGAAGTGTTCCCCGGCATTACTGCTATGCAAGCAGCAGCAGCGAAAGTTGGGGCTCCCTTAATGCACGATTTTTGTGCCATTAGTCTTAGTAACCTATTAACCCCTTGGGAAATCATTGAAAAACGATTAAACGCTGCTGCCCAAGGCGATCTGATAACGGCATTATATAATCCGCGATCGCGCAGTCGAACGGAAAATATTAAAATTGCCCAACAAATCTTTGCTCAACACCGTTCCCTCGAAACCCCAGTTGCGCTTGTTTGTTCCATTTCCCGCGAACACGAGCAAGTGATTCTTACCACCTTAGACGAAATGTTAAACCATTCCATTGATATGCTAACGGTGGTTCTTATTGGCAACCAAAGCACTCACCAATATGAGGATTGGTTAATCACTCCCAGAGGATACCTTGGCTTTGATAAAGGTTAAAGTGTGATCTAGATTAGCAGCAGAATACAAGTCTCGCCCTTGGCGATTTCATTGGCTTCTCTAATTGTTAAGGTATTGCTTTTCCTCTTTGACTTTAATTCCTTGATATGCCTGTCAGAATAGCGCTCTAGGAAACTGATTAAACTATGGAGTGGTTTATCTCCTGCATAAAACAAAATAAAAAAACATATATCTAGAGTGAAGGTAAAACAAGGAAAAGTAATGAGTTATACGCAAATTTTGTCCTATCATTCAGTTGAGCTACAATCTAAAAATAACGAAAGTAAATTGGCTGAATACGAAAAATCCTTAGATTTAAATCAAATTATTGAACGTTTTCCTTGGTATGCCAAAGAAAAAGTAGAATATGCAGTTGATCGAGTCTTTGATGAAAGAGAATTAACCGTTCAATTAAAATTATTTCATGATGTAGCTGAAAGCAAAAGTATTACTGATCAATATAGTCAAAGAATCTATTTGGATGTCTCCGTAAATAGTTATTTCAATCGTTTTCAAGAAAAAGGGAAATTATCGCCATCGCCATCGTTTGAGTCTCAAGAAATTCGGCTTATGAGTCCACTCTTTATCAAACTTAAATTTAGAAATTTTGAAATTAAGGAGAGCGGCAGTCAAACCAAAATTAGATATGAATGGAAAGCAGAAGCATGTCTAAAAACTGGTGAAGCAAGTGCTTGTGTTGATATCACCAGTTATAAAAATGTCATTTTTAAGATGCGATCGCGCCATCTCACGTCGTTAAGGGAATAGGGAAAAACGTTATGATAACAGATAAAGCTGTTTTGGAGACGATCGCGCATTATGGAGAAATTTTTTAAAGGGGTTGAAGATTTAATTGAGCTGGCTCAAACCCTAGAAGAGAAAGTCGAACGAGGGGAACTAAAAACGGATATTCGAGTGAATCGTCGTCCCATCAGTAGTATTCCAAAACAAGGCAATATTCCTCGTTCTGGCGTGGGAGTAGAAAACTTTAAGAATACATCTGCTTCCCAAGATACCACCGCGCAAGATACGACTGCGTCTGAAAATGAGGAAACTACCCCCGAGAAGGAATCCTCGGTTTCCCTGCACGATATTGGTGGCTTAACCCCTGTAATTCAAGAATTAACTGAATTAGTTGGGATTCCTCTGAAACGCCCGCAATGGCTAGAACAATTGGGGTTAGAACCCACCACAGGAGTGCTGTTGCTGGGGCCACCAGGTACTGGAAAAACCCTGACAGCCAAAGCATTAGCACAAACGTTAGGAGTGAATTATATTGCTTTGGTGGGATCAGAGATCATGAGCAAGTATTATGGGGAAGCAGAGGCTCGCCTGCGCAATGTCTTTGAAAAAGCCTCCCGTAATGCCCCCTGTATTTTATTTATTGATGAATTAGATAGTATTGCCCCCGATCGCGCTAACGTTGAAGGAGAAGTGGAAAAGCGAGTGGTGGGGCAACTGCTGAGTTTGATGGATGGGTTTACTCAAACTTCAGGAGTGGTACTTTTAGGAGCAACTAATCGTCCCAACCATTTAGATCCTGCCCTCCGTCGCCCAGGTCGCTTTGACCGAGAAGTCGTGTTTGGGGTTCCCGATACGCCAGCGCGAGAAGAAATTTTAAAAGTTCTGACACGGGAAATGCCGCTTGATGAAACCGTGGATGTAAAGCAACTTGCAGAATTAGCCGTGGGATTTGTGGGGGCAGACTTAAAAGCGCTGACGCAAAAAGCAGCTTACACGGTTTTACGAAATACCATTGCAACTGAGATTCGTGATTTTGAACAAGTTGAGTTACCCCAAAACATCAAAATCACCCAAACTGATTTTTTAAATGCCCTCAAGGAAATTAAACCCAGTGTCTTGCGGGCGGTAGCTGTGGAAACGCCTGATGTCAATTGGCAAGATATTGGGGGCCTTGATGAGATTAAAACCACTCTCCAAGAAGCCGTGGAAGGGGCATTCCTCTATCCCGAGTTGTATCAGCGAACGCAAGCAAAAGCCCCACGGGGAATTGTCTTATGGGGAGAACCCGGTACTGGTAAAACGCTGCTTGCAAAAGCTCTAGCCTCGCAAGGTCGAGCGAATTTTATTAGTATTAAAGGGGCAGAATTGCTCAATCGTTGGGTGGGCGCAAGTGAAGAGGCAGTGCGCGAAATCTTTAGTAAGGCAAGACAAGTTGCCCCCTGTGTCTTATTTATTGATGAAATTGATACCTTAGCCCCAGCCCGTGGCACTTATCAAGGAGATGCTGGTGTCAGCGATCGCGTTGTGGGACAATTGCTCACTGAAATTGATGGGATTCTCGAAATGGGTGAAGTGTTAGTAGTGGCTGCTACCAATCGTTACGAGGCACTGGATCCAGCCTTACTTCGATCAGGACGATTTGATTTACAATTAAAAGTTGATTTACCTGACTACCAAAGCCGTTATGCCATTTTAAAAATTCATAATCGGGAACGTCCTCTGCAAGGAGTGAATTTACAACAATGGGCACAAACAACGGAAGGTTGGAATGGCGCTGATTTAGAATTACTCAGTAACCAAGCTGCCTTATCTGCAGTCAGAAAAGCTACGTCACAAGGTATTAATGATGCCAATCAAGTCCAGATCACTAGTGAGGATTTCCAAGCAGCATATGAACGCTTACTTCGACAGCAATGCCAATAAGATTAACAACAGTTGTCACCCTTATTTAGCTCGTGTTATTATAACTAACTGTGCTAAGCGAACGCTTAGTATGGGTCGCTAACTCAATTGGTAGAGTACTCGGCTTTTAACCGATTAGCTCTGGGTTCGAGTCCCAGGCGACCCATTAGGATTAGTCAATAAACTTCCTACAAATGTGCCGAAACTATTAAAAATGCCACCTGTTATGGAATATCTCTCAGAATTTTGGTGGTCGTTTCCCTGAGCCGTTTTGTACTGATTCAAGACTGAAATTAAATAGTTATAGTCAAAAGATTCTGATCCCAATAATTGCGTTGCCCCAGCACGAAACGCTTCTTGAACTTGCTTCCGTTTTTTCCGTTGATTTTGATAAATAATAATGGGGACTGATTGTAGATGGCTGATTCGTCTCAGAATACTACATAGTTCTAAGGAATTGAATAATTGTAATTGATTAGAAACTAAAATTAAATCCGGTTGTGAATCAGATTGTTCTGTTAGATGATAAATGCCATCTAGTTCTTGATTGACCCCATTATAGTCATACCCTGCTTGCTGAGCAAGGGTTCTCCAAGTTTGATGATTATCAAGATTGGCATCAATACATAAAACCGTTGGAAGATTTTCCCGAGATTGAGTGAGCCCTAAAGCATCCGGTTCTAAATCTACAGTGGGCTTTAAAGTGATTAAATCCTTCTTCAGATAAGGTTTCAGAAATTTTCCAACGTTAATAATACTCTTGTTGCGTTTTGCTTTAACTGCTAAATCACGAATCGTGTATTCATGTTCCTCAATGGTTAAAAAATTCTTATAAGTATGTTTATTCGTGTTTGCTTGAAGTGCTTTTTGATCTTTTAAAGCCAGACACCAATTGGGAGAATATTGCCATAATCCTAATTTTAGCCATCGTTTCCAATAACGTTGCGTAAGTTGCTGTAATCGATACACTGAGGGAAATAAGGTACGGGGCAACCGATTGTATTGTTCCTCAGTTGGAGAGTTTTGAGGAAATGGTTGCACAATCATGCCATCGCCAATGCCTGTTAAATTAGACAGCGAAGGTAACTGGTTTAGAGGATGTTCCAAATAGGGAAGTATCTGTAATTCAAAGGCTTGAACAATATCAAATAAAATTTCTAAGATAATCCCTTCTGCAACTTGAGTAGTTTGTTCTAGCGTCAAATAACCTTTTTGCGACAAATTCACCAGTTCTTTATAATCCCAACAAGAGCTATTTTGATTAATGAAATTTAAATTTGATTGAGTGTAAGTCGCTAAATACAAATTCCGTTGCCAACGTCGGATAGGATGGCTACCTCCTGTTGCCCAAATCACTTTTCCCGCTTCTAGAAACAAACTCCAATTGGGATGATCTTGACCGTCACCTTTAATATCAATTCGACCCGTAAATGCTTGTTGACTATAAACTGTCAGATGACGGAAAATTCGATTACAGGTTAAACGCTTTTCTTGGAAAACCATAGATTTACCTAAACTGTTGCTTTGGGAAAGGAATGCCCTACAGATTATTTTAAGTATATTCCCTTAATTTTTCCACAATAATACACTAATATACTCGCTTTCGTTACGAATCACAAGTTAAATTTAATCTAGCTTAATATTCTAATGTTTTTCAAATTAAGGGTTAGTTTTACAAATGATATAGCATTGCTATATTAATGAATTGATATTTTGTTAGCAATTTGTAAATGAACCTTAATACAATTACCATTTCCCCAGATCATTCCCCTGCAAACTATTTATTCATTGCACTTCATGGTTGGGGGGCAAATGCCCAAGACTTGGCAACCATGGCATCGGTACTCGATTTAAAGGCAACAAAAATGTTATTTCCTGATGCCCCCTTGGATCATCCGCAAGTTTCTGGGGGAAAAATGTGGTACGACTTGCAAAAGCCTGATGAGAAAGGGTTAAATCATAGTCGTCAAACGTTAGCACAATGGTTTAAATCCTTAGAAAACACAACAGGAATTCCGCTAGAGCGAACTTTTCTGCTAGGGTTTTCTCAGGGCGGGGCAATGACGTTAGATGTAGGATTTCAATTTCCCTTTCGTGGTTTGTGTTCCTTATCGGGTTATTTACATGGTGAACCCACCCTCGGAAATAATCCGCCACCCACCTTAATTACTCATGGCACGGAAGATCCCATTGTTCCCCTAACGGCTGCCCAGCAAGCTCGGGATACCT
The DNA here is from genome assembly GCA_018610095.1 of Halothece sp. MAG. GTDB lineage: Bacteria > Cyanobacteriota > Cyanobacteriia > Cyanobacteriales > Rubidibacteraceae > Halothece. Next base: position 4,793 of record JAHEOB010000363.1, on the reverse strand, counting down.
TACAAAAACAGGGAGTCACCGTAAACTATTATGAGTTTCCGATGCAGCATGAGGTGACGCCTGAGGTGATTGCCACGGTTCAACAATTTATCTCAAATCTTTGTGAGTAAAAGATTTAGCGTTTTCTCCACTGTAAGTATCCGCAATATGGCCATCCCCAGTGAGTTGATATTTGTAGGTGACTAATCCTTCTAAGCCCACAGGGCCTCTTGGTGGCATCTTTTGCGTGCTAATGCCAACTTCTGCTCCTAAACCGTAACGGAAACCATCGGCAAAGCGGGTGGAACAATTATGAAATACCCCAGCAGCATCGACTTGATTGAGGAAAATTTCTGCATTACTAGGCGTTTCAGTGACAATGGCGTCGGTATGTTTAGAGCCATAAGTATTAATATGCCCGATCGCGCGATCCAGACTGTCCACTATTTTAATCGCTAAAACTAAGCCACTATATTCCGTTTCCCAATCAGTGTCAGTGGCAGCATCAATGTGGGGTAAGATATTACGACTTGCGTCATCGCCGCGTAAGGAAACGCCTTTCTCACTTAGGGCTGCTGCTAGCATCGCTAAAAAGGATGATGCAATATCTTGATGAACTAATAACGTTTCCACGGCATTACAAGCTGCGGGATACTGGGTTTTGCTATCAACGGTAATCGTTACTGCCTTTTCCAGATCAGCGCTGGTATCGACATAAACGTGACAGATACCATCAGCGTGCCCAATGACAGGAATATTGGTATTGTCCTGAATATAGCGTACAAAGGAATTAGAACCCCGAGGAATAATTAAATCTACATATTGATCTAAGGACAACAGTTCCTGAATTTCTGCCCGAGTGGTGAGTAATTGAACAGCCTCTGGGGGAACATCCGTTTCCGCTAAGGCTTGATGAATAATTTCAGTGAGTACTTGACAAGAATTGAGGGCTTCTTTTCCCCCTTTTAAAATGACGCCATTTCCAGATTTGATTGCTAAACTGGTAATTTGAATTAAAGCATCAGGACGGGCTTCAAAAATTACGCCCAAAACGCCTACGGGACAACTAATGCGTTTGAGAATTAACCCTGTATCCAATTCACGATGAATTTGAGTATCACCAATGGGATCACTAAGCGTTTCCACATCTTTAACCCCAGTAATGGTTTTTTCTAACTTATTTTCATCTAATTTCAAACGGGCTTGTAAGGCTTCAGAAATCCCATCTTTTTGAGCTTGTTCACAATCTTGTGCATTGGCATTAATAATAGCATCGCGGTTTTGAGAAAGAGCTTGCGCGATCGCGCTCAGTGCTTGATTTCGCTGTTGTGTCGATAAAACCGCTAGCTGTTGGGCTGCGTTTCGCGTTTGTTGAGCAAGGGTTAATAACGTGTCAGAAGTTTGCAGTGAGACAACCATTGATTTGATACTCTAAAATAATTCTACCCTTTTGAATTTTACCCTAATTGTAAACTTGATTACGAAATTGCAACTGATTCCCCAAAATCGCTTTCCTTATTACGATTCCTTAAAAAAAGTTTCCTCAAAAACGGGAGCAACTTCAGTGATCTCTCGTTATAGCCATTTAGTAGGAGTTGCTCGCCAATTTCACTATCCTTGCCCATGTATGGCGGATTTAGGTATTTATAATCTTACTATTATAGCAGAGACAAATCATTTCAGCTTTAATGTTTCATTAGGAGAAACAGTCATCTCGGTAACGATTTTTTGTAGAATGTGATTATAATTGATATTCGGGGATCACCCTAGCCCCGTTTCCTGTCAAAATCTTACGGATATGCTAAAAGGGAGAGTTAGATAGTGGCAAACCATTGAGCAATTGATTACAATTCAGCAATTGATTGCTAACAGTTGTGTCTGGGAATCGGAAACCTTACTTAAGGATTTAAGAGATTGTTAATGGATAATCACAGACAAGTTGTCATTTTTGTAAGAAAGGCTACAATCATGGCTAGGCATTTCTTATTTGACAGTTCATTCTATCGTGGGGAATTGGATCACTAATCCCAGGAATGGGCAATTCCTACAGGAAAACAATCAAACCATCTTAAAAATTAATTGTACAGATTGTACAGATTTTCTGATGAAAAGGAGTAAGAGGAAAACGGCATCATGATGCAGCAGGTACACGAAGTAACCAGCCAGCAGCAGCATACAAACGAACTAGAGCGTTTAATTGATGAGCAAAATAATGAAACCAGTCAAGAAGCAGCCCTAGAAGTTGAACCCACTGACTCAGAATTACAACAGGAAGCATTATTACCCCTCGAAGAAGAAGAACCTGAAGCCGCTCCACAACAAGAAGCGACTCCCCCTTCTTCCCAAGACGACAGCAAAAAAAAGTCCTATACTGAAGATTCCATTCGTCTTTACTTGCAAGAAATTGGGCGTATTCGCTTGCTGCGGGCTGATGAAGAAATTGAGTTAGCACGAAAAATTGCTGATTTATTAGAATTAGAACGCAAGCGCACCGAATTACAAGCCACCATTGGTTGCGAACCCAGCTATGAAGAATGGGCGCAAGAAGTGGATATGTCGTTGCGGGAGTTTCGCCAGCGTTTAAGGTTGGGGCGCAAAGCAAAAGAAAAAATGGTGCAATCCAACCTCAGGCTGGTGGTTTCCATTGCTAAAAAATACATGAATCGCGGTCTCTCATTTCAGGATTTAATTCAGGAAGGATCGCTAGGATTAATTCGCGCTGCAGAAAAATTTGATCACGAGAAAGGATATAAGTTTTCCACTTATGCCACATGGTGGATTCGCCAAGCCATTACCCGCGCGATCGCGGATCAATCGCGAACCATTCGCCTCCCCGTTCATCTTTACGAAACGATTTCTCGGATTAAGAAAACGACTAAAGTTCTGTCACAAGAAATGGGGCGTAAACCCACCGAAGAAGAAATTGCAGAACGGATGGAGATGACAATTGAAAAATTACGGTTTATCGCGAAATCAGCACAGCTTCCCATTTCCTTAGAAACGCCCATTGGCAAAGAAGAAGATTCTCGCTTAGGGGATTTTATTGAAGCGGATGGAGAAACCCCAGAAGATGAAGTCTCCAAAAGTTTACTACGTGAAGATTTAGAAGATGTCCTTGATACCCTCAGTCCCCGAGAAAGAGATGTTTTACGACTTCGTTATGGGTTGGAAGATGGGCGGATGAAAACCTTAGAAGAAATCGGGCAACTGTTTAATGTTACCCGTGAACGGATTCGACAAATTGAAGCCAAAGCCTTAAGAAAATTACGTCATCCCAACCGCAATAGTATCTTAAAGGAATATATTCGCACTTAAAGGAAACAGTTCTTCAAATAGCGTATCAAAAAGCTGGGTACCCTATCTGACCCAGCTATTTGTTACAATCTCATCAGGAATAATTTATGGTTTGAGTTAAGGGTGACTCCCGCAAGAATGTTTACCCTTAGCTCACAGCCATCGTTTACAGAATTCCCCAAAAATGAAGAACGCCTTGTCCGGTTAGCAGTTCGGTTAGAATGGCAGCAACAAAGCCTACCATTGCTAGGCGACCATTCCAGTTTTCTGCGGCAGTATTCCAACCAAATTTAAATGCATTAGGATTTTCTTGTGACATAATGACCTCTTATGGAATAACTCCTTTAAGTTCGCTCACAACAAGCGTTTACAGTAAGCCCCAAAACTGAAGAACCCCTTGTCCAGTTAGCAGTTCAGTTAGAATGGCAGCAACAAAGCCTACCATTGCTAGGCGACCGTTCCAGTTTTCTGCGGCAGTATTCCAACCAAATTTAAATGCGTTACGATTCTCTTCTGCCATAATAACCTCTTATTGAATTGTCCTTTCAAATGTTTAATTCTGTAAATAAATGTAACTAAAAATTGCAAAAATAGCAATCATCTGCAAGAAATAAAATCATAGTGGTTTTTAACTGGCTTCAGATGGGAAGGAATCGCTTATGCTAGATAAACAGACCTTATTCGCTGCATCTTTATTTCCTTATCTGGGATTTCTCTGGTTTTTAACGCGATCGCGCCAATTTCCTCGCTTAGCTACCATTGGCTTCTATGTGCTGTTACTATTTGTTTTGGTGACCATTCCGGCGGGGATTTATGCCCAACGAGTCTATGGAACCTCCCTTGCCAATGTGGATTGGTTACATGGCAGTGCCGAATTTTTCTTGACCCTGTCTAACATCTTAGTTGCATTGGGATTTCAACAAGCGGTTCGGCATCAACAAATGGCTCAATCGGATCAGCAAAAACAATCATGACGTTATCCTCCCCCACCACTCCTGAACAAGCCAATATTCTGGGATTACCGGTTCACCTGTTATCCGATTATGTGGGCTGGCTACAAACTTGTTGGCAGCAACAACAAGGCACTCATGTAGTCACCCTGAACGCAGAAATGGCAATGTTGGCGGAACAAAATCGGGAATTAGCCAACGCGATCGCGCAAGCCGATCTGGTGATTCCTGATGGGGCAGGGGTAATTTTCTCCTTACGCTTGCAAGGAAAAAAACAACAGCGATGTCCAGGCATTGAACTCGCTGCGTCTTTAATACAAGGGGCAGGTGAAGGGAAAACTAACGGAACGATTGTGTTTTATGGGGGATTGCCAAAACGAGCAGAAGCTGCCGCTCAACAATGGCAAGCCCAATTTCCTGAGTTATCCATTCGCACACAACATGGCTATCTCTCTGAAACGGAACAAACCCAATTTTGTCAACAATTAAAGGAGCAACAACCGAGCCTGATTTTAGTGGGATTAGGCGTTCCTCGCCAAGAACTTTGGATTGCCCGCAACCGTCATCTTT
>JAHEOB010000362.1 GCA_018610095.1 Halothece sp. MAG | reverse complement strand
GGTTTGAATCGGCTGCTTGTTTTGTCACTCATGTCCTCAATGCCTATGAAGATGGTGATGAGATTGTTTTAATTGCGTGTCGCATGAACGCTTCTGATTTGGGTTTAGGGGATGAGAATGCTAATGATCAAATTCCCTATTTCTATCAATGGCGGTTCAACCTTAGTACAGGAAAGGTTCAGGAACGTTTTCTTGCTGATTTCATCACGGAGTTTCCCCGCATTAATCCACAAAAAACGGGACGAAAAATGCGTTATGGCTTTGCTGCTAAAGTTGCCCCGACTGCCATTATCTCCTTTGATGGAATCATTAAATTTGATTTTGAAACGGAAAAAGATGGAAAGCCAGTCAGCTACCTTCATCATTTAGGAGATAATCGTTACTGTGGAGAAGCAGTCTTTGCCCCGCGTCAGGAAGGAACTGCAGAAGATGACGGCTGGTTACTAACATTGGTTCATGATGAAGATCAAAATCAGTCAGAATTATTAGTCGTTGATGCTCAACAAATCGAGGCTGAACCAGTAGCGCGAGTCATTTTGCCTCGACGAGTGCCCTATGGATTTCATGCAGAATGGGTTTCTGAGTCTCAGTTACAAGCAACGCATTAAGGGGGCGCATAATCCCCTGAAAAGCGCGATCGCATCATTTCCTCAGTTAGCCGCTTATTTGAGCTGTTATATAGCAATTCTATAACTTATCAGCCACACCATCTAATTAGTAGGGCTTGTTTTACCTATTGTGTTGTACCTCACTAGACTGGGAACTGCTATAGTGAGGGAATTTAACAACATAATTTTTGTTTCATCGATAAGATTTTGTTACTTTTTACCCTACCTTCCCTAGCACTTTGATCCCAACTCGGTGTAGCATGATTTAAAACCAAAATAAAGATACGTTTTTTTTTATAAACTTGAATTAATATTATGGTACGAACCGTTAACGAAGAAAATTTTTCTCAAGAAGTTCTTAATTCGTCACAGCCCACTTTAGTCCATTTCTGGGCTCCTTGGTGTGGGTTATGTAATTTAATTATGCCGACACTCATTCACTTTCAAAACAGTTGGAGTGACAGCATTAAATTGGTAAGTATTAATGCTGATGAAAACTTCAAACTTGCCAACAAATATCGTCTTAAAAGTTTGCCCACACTCATTCTATTTCATCAAGGTCAAGTAATCTCTCGTCTAGAAGAACTAAAAGGGCGCGGAGAATTATATCGCACCCTTGAAACACTGATGAATCATTCAATTGCTAATTCAGCTTAGAATTGCCAATAGTAGCCCCTTGGTTGATAGAGCGATCTTGACTCTCCTTAGAGGCAGACTCAGGTAATTTACCCGTTTTGAGCCATTCTTCTAGGCTTGCCGGTGCTTTCACTTTTGATAATTGTTGACTCAAATCATCTCCCTCTAACACTTCTTCTTCTAGGAGGGATTGAGCGGTTTCTTCTAAGACATCCCGATTTTCGTGCAGGATGTGTTGTGCCATCCAATGTGCCCCTTCCACAATGTTTTTCACTTCCTCATCAATAGCAGTAGTCACCTCTGGACCTACTGAACGGCGGGGGCTGCTTAACCCTGGAATATACTGCTGTTGCGGTTTTTCAAAAGCAATGGGTCCTAAGCGATCGCTCATGCCATAAAGGGTGACACAACGCTCTGCTAGATCCGTTGCTTTTTGAATATCATCACTTGCCCCAGTAGAAACTTTGCCAAAGACCACTTCTTCAGCAGAACGTCCCGCTAACATAATCGCAATGCGACCGCGAATTTCATCTTCAGCCATGAGAAAGCGGTCTTCTTCTGGAAGTTGGAGCGTATAGCCTAAGGCACCAGCCCCCCGAGGAACAATGGAGATTTTCTCAACACTGCCTGCTGCTGGCATCAGTGCCCCAACCATGGCGTGACCGACTTCATGGTAAGCCACGGTTTGTTTTTCTTCATCTTGTAAAACACGGGATTTTTTCTCTAAGCCTGCAATGACTCGTTCTAGGGCTTCATCAAAGTCTGCCATGGTCACATATTCGTGATCATTTCGGGCTGCTAAGAGGGCTGCTTCATTAACCAAGTTGGCTAAATCGGCTCCAGCAAACCCAGGCGTTCGAGCAGCAATTACTGATAAATCCACCTCTTCAGCCAATTTAATGTTGCCAACATGGACTTCTAAAATTGCTTGCCGTCCTTTTTTATCTGGTCGATCCACTAACACTTGCCGATCAAACCGTCCGGGGCGTTGTAGGGCTGGATCGAGAACTTCAGGGCGGTTAGTTGCTCCTAGAACAATCACCCCTTTATTGGCATCGAAACCATCCATTTCATTTAATAACTGATTGAGGGTTTGTTCTTGTTCATCATTGCTACCCGTTCCGGTCATGGTACCCGTTCCGCCCCGACTTTTACCTAAAGCATCTAGCTCATCAATAAAGATAATACAAGGAGCTTGCTGTTGCGCTTGTTGGAATAAGTCACGAACTCGAGAAGCACCAACCCCGACAAACATTTCAATAAATTCGGAACCAGAAATGCTTAAAAAGGGAACATTGGCTTCTCCTGCAACTGCTTTTGCCAGTAGGGTTTTCCCAGTGCCAGGTGGCCCTACCAGTAAAACGCCTTTTGGAATCTTTGCCCCAAGTCGGCTATATTTAGCAGCATTTTTAAGATAATCGACGACTTCTTGTAATTCTTCTTTTGCTTCATCAACCCCAGCAATGTCTTTAAAGCTACAATCGGTACTGCCTTCAGTGTAAATGCGAGCTTTGCTTTTTCCTACTGACATCACGGGGCTATTAGCTCCCCCTTGGGCACGCATTAAAGCTAAGTAGCCAATACCAAAAAATAGCAAAGGTGGAATTACCCAACTCAAAATGCCAATGAGCCAACCTGAGCTATTCCCAGCAGGAGCCCCAGTATATTCCACATCATGTTCTTCTAAAATCTCAGTTAAATTTGCGTCACTGGGAACAGTATAAGTATATCGCTGTCTGGGTTGTTGTTCTTGTTCAACAGCATCCGGCTTGAGGAGATATTCAATCTGTTGTTCCCCAATGGTGACTTTCTTAACTTCCCCCGCTTTTACTTGCTCAATAAACTGACTATAAGGGACTTGTTCTCCTCTTTGCGTCTCAGGAAACAATGCTGCTGCAAATAGCACTAGAGCCAGAATGAGTAATAGCCAACCGTTATTAAATCCTCGTTTTTGGTTAGAGTTTTGATTTTGAGAATTACGATTGCTTTGGGGAGTTTCTTGAACCATACTATCTATTTTTAATTGATGTGCAATTTTTTAGATAGTTAGTGATGGCTTAGTATATTTTCTATTATTCCCTAATTTTTATCCTTTATCAGCTATCTTAAGTTAGAAATATTTTGCTAAAGTGCGGTTAAAGTAATCAATAAATTTCGTTGAGCAGCAACTGGCTATTAGATTTGAAGAGTCTCTTCCGCTTCCCACAATTCCATTATTAGAGTTGCAGTAGAAGTTTTGGAAGCCCCGCACACTGGAAGGAGACGTATAGAGAATCCACTTGTTGATGTGGGATTGTGTACCACACCCATGTTCTTTCTATAACGACAGTCAAAGCAAATATTTTCGTCATGGGTTACATTCAATGTGGCCCTTTCCTGATTATTGAGTTGACAAAATTGGACTGATGTTGTTGATTTCACAGCTTTTAAGGAATCTAGGAAACTCCTCACTCACAAAAAATTGATATAAATTATAGGGATTTAGTTGTTTGATTAGTTAAATTGATAGTTAATGAGATTAACTGGGATTACAAGCTTTCCAAGTGATTATATCAAAAAAAGTTGATATTATAGATAGTTGGTTAACCCATTATAGAAAAAAATTGTGATCCCTTTCTGTAAGTCTATAGAAGAAATTAAAAGATAATCTTTGATTTAACGGGATAGGTTCAAGTATAATCAGTGGATATGAGAACAAATTACATAACCTCTATTTTCAACAGAGGTATAATGCAAAATGTTCTGTCAGTCAATCATAGATCGATAAAAGGAGGAATTATGAAATCTCGATTAATCGCTTTATTACTCATTGGTTCACTATTTCCTTTAGCAGCAGCTTGCCAACAAGGAAATAACCCAACAGATTCAGGTAATACGGAATCAGAGGAGTCCACTGAATCGACCAATGGAGACTCAGGAACTGAGGATAAAAACATGGAGGAATCAGAAAACATGGAAGAATCAGAATAGTAAGAAAGATTAAACTATAATAAATACCAAGATCAGCAACTCTAAGACTGCTGATGGCATTGGTAATAATCTCAACTGCTATAAGCTGAAAAAACATTTCCAACTAACCATAAATGGATTTCCATTAAACGAGCTGGTGCCTTACCCTCAAACATTAATTCTAACTGTCTTAGTTTGATTAGAATTAATCGTTTGGGGGGAACGTATTTTTACCCCTTGTTCAACAGACAATAACTAACTTCAAATGGATTTCCAAGCGCAAGTCACAGCAGACGGTTCATCTACCTTCTTTTCTAAAGCATTTGAAGAAACTTTCCATTCACAAAGTGGAGCCAAACAAGAAGCTCAAGAGAAATTTATCATTCCCTGTCAGTTAGCAGAAAAGGCACAACAACAATCCCAGCTTAACCTTCTCGATATTTGTTATGGATTAGGTTACAATACCGCCACTGCTCTGGAAACAATCTGGAATAGTAATCCCAACTGTCGGGTGCAGTTAATTGCCCTTGAATCTGACTTAACCGTTTCCCAAGCTGCGATTCAACATCAATTACTCCATCAGTGGCATTCTCCCATTCCAGAATTACTCGCTACCTTTAGCCAACAACAATCGCTCAATCACTCCCATCTACAAGCACAATTTCTGATTGGCGATGCCCGGCAGACCATTCAAAAAGTGATTCAACAAAATGTTTTAGCAGATGCGATTTTTCTTGATCCGTTTTCCCCGCCCCATTGCCCGCAACTTTGGACAGTAGAGTTTTT
>JAHEOB010000361.1 GCA_018610095.1 Halothece sp. MAG | reverse complement strand
GAATGCCATTTCCCGCAATCGCAAGGATATTTATGCCTATGATAAACGGGGCAAAATTTATTATGAAAAAGGAGATTTAGATAGCGCGATCGCTGATTTTAATTGTATCATTCGTCTTGATTCTAATCCCACGGTTTCTCTCAATTGGAAAACCATCATTGCTGCTTATAGTGAGAGAATTGATCGCTATCCCGATCAAATTGAGGGCTATTATAACCGAGGAATCGCTCATTATCGAAACCGAAATTATCAAGGCGCGATCGCAGATTGGAGTGAAGTCATTGCAAGGCAACCCCATCATGCCGATGCCTATCAAAAACGAGGAAAAGCCTACTATGCCCAAGGAGATATTAATAGCGCGATCGCAGATTATCGGCAAGCCCTTAATCTCTGGGATAATCAGCAACCTGACGCCTTAGATTTCGACAGTATCATTGCAGCTTACACCGAAGCAATTCGTCTCTATCCCAATGATTTTAGTGTCTATTATCAGCGAGGAATGGTTTACGAAAAACAAAACGATTATAATCGCGCGATCGCAGATTATACCCAAGCAATTCGTCTCCATCCTGATGAAATTGATCTTTATTATCGCAGAGGAAATATGCGCCGTTTGCAAGGAGAATTAGCAGGCGTCATTGCCGATTTTACAGAAGTAATTCGTCTCCATCCTGATGATGCTGTTGCCTATTATAATCGTGGTCATGCTAAGCGTTTGCAAGGAAATTTAGAAGGCGCGATCGCTGATTTTAATGAGGCAATTCGTATTAAACCCAATTATGGCAAAGCTAAGGTAAATTTGGAAAAAGCCCGCAAAAAATTACAATCAATTTAAATAGTTCCTTCCACTATGCAACTGTACTATATTCCTACCACACGAGCCGTGCGTCCGCGCTGGGTTTTAGAAGAAATGGGACTTTCTTATGAGTTGATTACAGTTGATATCGAAACCACTCGCCAAAGGGATTATCAAAAGCTCCATCCCCATGGTAAAGTTCCAGTGTTAGTGGATGAAGGTGTGGTTATTTATGAATCATCCGCGATTTGTAGCTATTTAAGCGACCGCTATATTGACCAAGGATTAGCGCCTGCCTTAGACAGTTCGGCACGAGCCTATTATTATCAATGGCTTTTTTATGCTTCAGTCACCTTAGAACCGCCTGTAGAACAATATCTGTTTCAGAAAATTCCCAATTTACCAGAAAACATCTTACCCGAAGGAAAACGCAAAGGAACTTCTGAACAAGAAACCTTACAGTGGTTTCAGCAAGTGTGTGAACCGCTCAATGATCTTTTAGCAAATAATGATTATCTCGTGCAAAATCAATTTACGACAGCAGATATTGTTACAGGGGGCGTTTTACACTGGGCATTTAAACTCGATATGCTACAAAAAGAGACTCCTATTTATCGTTATTTGATCAACTTAATCGAGCGTCCTGCTTTTAAGCGGGCTAATGATCAACAAGCCAAACATTAGCTCAACACTTAGCGCAATCATTTAGATCGCAGACTATTCAACGACAAGATTAAGGCTTGAAAAACTTGAAAACGGGTTTAAAAATTAATGTCATTAAATACGCGATCGCGCTGACTAAAATAATCGTTGCCCCAGAGGTTAAATTTAACGTATAAGATAACCCTAACCCCACAATAATAAATAAAAAACTAAATATGGTTCCTAACGCCATCATCGCTTTTAAGTCTTTCACAAATTGGGCACTTAAGGCAGCAGGGATAGCTAATAAGGCAATTACTAAAATTAATCCTACCACTTGCATCATCATGGCGACAGCAAGGGCAATAATTCCCATTAATAAAAAATAGATTGGATTGACAGGCAAATTTCTAATAATGGCAAATGTTTCATCAAAGGAAATAGCTAAAATTTCTTTATAAAATAAATAAATTAAAATCAGGATAAGCAGATCAATGGCAAACATAATCCACAGATTTGTCGTAGAAACAGCCAAAATACTCCCAAATAAGTAAGTTTCTAATTCTGCTTTATAACCAGGGGTTAAATCCGTAAAAATAATGCCAATTGCCATCCCAATCGCCCACAGCATTCCAATAGCAGTATCCCGACGTAAGTTTTGATTGCGTTGTACCGCCCCCATTAACAGAGCAGAAACAATACTAAATCCCAATGCTCCTAAAACGGGATTAAAACCAAAAAAAAAGCCCATACCAACGCCGCCATAAGCGGCATGAGCAATCCCACCAGCGACAAAAACAATGCGATTAACTACCACTAAACTGCCAATAATTCCGCCAGCAATACTCACTAAAAAACCAGCAATTAACGCATTGCGAAAAAACTCATACTGTAGTGCCTCAATCATGATGATTATCTTGTTGATGTTGAGCTAAAAACCGTTGTGGAACATGAACTAATTGCTGTACTGTACGACCATAAGTTTGTTCAAGCATTTCCGAGGTGACTTGATCACTGCCATGGTAGTGTAGGGTTCGATTGAGACAACCCACTGTTTTAACAGAAGAAGAAATGGCACCGATATCGTGTGAAATCAATAAAATGGTGACAAATTGATTGAGTTGATGTAGCAATTCGTAAAGGGTTGCCGAGACATCTTGATCTAAATTGGCAGTTGGTTCATCTAACAACAGAATTTCCGGTTCTGTGGCAAGGGCACGGGCAATATAAACGCGCTGTCGTTGCCCGCCAGAAAGTTCAGATAAAGCGCGATCGCGCCACTTTCCCAAGCCAACCTGATCTAACACCCGTTGCACCACTTGTTCATCTCGTTTACTATAACGTTTTAGGAGTGTTGGTTTCCCTAAACGTCCCATTCGCACGACATCAGCAACAGTAATGGGAAAGGCTGTGTCAAACTGCATTATTTGCGGGACATACCCAATATAGCGTCTGCCTTTTGTCACCGGTTGCCCTAAAATTTGAATCTCTCCCTGTTGGGGTGAAATTAATCCCAAAATCACTTTAAATAAGGTTGTTTTACCGCCACCATTGGGGCCAATAATGCCAATGTAGTCCCCTTGATAAACCGATAAATTAATGTTTTGCAACACTAATTCTTGTTCATAACGAACCCATAAATTGTTAATACGAATAATTTCTGAGGAAACATTTCCCACAGCATAATTTCCGTTGGTATGGTTTTCACTCATTGTTACCTTGATGATTATTCTTGATCAGGGTGACTGCTTAAAGCATCTTTAAAGGTCGCGGCAACTGATTGCATATTCTCTAACCAATTTTCTGCTAAGGGATCAACTTCTAAGACTTCTGCATCCACCGATTGCGCGATCGGTTTAATACTGCTAACACCAAACTGGGGCTGCACAAAAATCACAGAAATCTGTTCCGCTTTCGCTTGTTCAATAAACGCCGACATTTCCGAAGCACTGGGTTCTGTTCCCCCGACTTCAATAGGAATCATTTCTAAATTATACTCTCTGGCAAAATACCCCCAACTAGGATGAAAAACCATAAACATTCTGTTTTCTAAATCAGCAAGGGTGTTTTCAATATTTTGATCTAATTGATTAATGTCAGAAATAAATTGATCGTGATTTTCTTGATAATAATCTTGCCGTTCTGGATTGAGTTCAACTAAAGCAGTATAGATCATTTCTGCTTGCTTTTTGACTAATTCGGGTGATAACCAAATGTGAGGATCAAGGTTACCTGTTTCTTCTGTGTGTTCATGATGATGCGATGCCATGGGTTGACGTTCAATCCCTTCGGTTAAATCAACCATTTTCATGTCTTGGTTAGCAGTTTGAATGCGAGACATCCAGGCTTGTTCAAAAGGAACCCCAATCGCCATATAAGCCTCTGCATCACTTAAGGCTTCCATTTGTTGCGGTTTCGGTTCGTAGGTAGCAGGAGAAGCACCTGGTTTCACCATGACGTTGACATCAACGGTTTCGCCACCAATTCGTTCCACAAAATATTTTTGAGGGAGAATGCTGACGGTAACATTGATTGGTTCCTGTTGTTGGGTTGAATAAGAGGTTTCTATCGTATTCTCGGAATCACTACGACAGCCTGTCCACAAGGTAATTCCCACCAGTAAAGCCAACAGGGGTGTTAATTGACGTTGTTCCATAACCCCAAAATATAATGATAATCATTCTTACTATAAAACAAACTTCGCTTGGTTGTCGAATTAGCTAATCTCTTAAATCTGGTAATCGTTGGAATGGGGGGATTGTGCCACGGCTGCTAACACTTGTAAGGGTTGATAATGGGTTAGCAACTGTCGTTCTTGCTGATTTTTAACCAATAAAGCCCCTGCAAATCCTAAAGAATTAATGCCAATGCTGTGAAATTTTTCTTGCTTACGGGGAACCAACAACATCCAGTTACGTGTTACCAGCAGATTATAGGGGGTGGCGGTTTGACAATTTAGAGCTGCCATTAAGCTTTGATAAGCCTGAAGGAGGGAGCTTGCAAGCGTTTCTGGGGATTGATTCCAATCTAAAGCTAACCACTGAAATCCATGAATAAAAGGAAAACTGGGAATTTTTCCGATGTTGCCAACAAATTGAGCGGTGTGGAGAATGGAGGCAATGGGCAGTTCGGTTACATTAGGGGCAAGGGAACGAGGCACTAATTGTAAATGTTTATGACGAACCGAAGCCCCAGCAGCTTCTCCTGAATTGTAAAAGCCTAATCCATCAACTTTTTGGAGACAAGCCGCGAGAGCGGTAAAATCAGCATGATTGATGAAACTTTGTTGTGGTTCAAAATCACGAGTAACGATTAATAGATGGTTATCAACGACTTTGTATTTATTGAGTAAGCAAATATGGGTCTCAGAAATGTCTGCAACAAATAAATCCTCTTCATAAGGTAAAAAGGGATCAAAGTCTTCACCCTTATTTTGTTGTTGTTGTGGTTGGGCTTTGGTTTCTTCTTTCTCCTTGAGCGTCGTTAAAATGCGGATTAAAAATGGAATCCCTTCTGATTCTAAAATTTCATATTCCGTAGGAATGGGTTTGAGGGCTTGTGATTGGGTTGCTTTTTCAGTTGTTGCTGCAACCGTTTGCCAGAATGCTTCAGGAAGTAAAATCATAGCTTTG
>JAHEOB010000360.1 GCA_018610095.1 Halothece sp. MAG | reverse complement strand
TCGCCCAACTCGCTTTTTACAATTGGCTCAGCAAAATCATCTCAGCGCGATCAATGGTTTAGAAATGCTGATTCAACAAGCTGCTGCTGCCTTAGAAATTTGGATACAGCAACCTGTTCCTGTGGAAATTATGAAGCAGGCTGTTAACAGGGAATAGAGTTTTCCATTACTTGTTATGGGGAGATGGGGTAATCAAATGATTTTCTATAATTGCTCAGGATAGATGTTTGGTTGCAGACTTTTAAACAAAAATCCAACCCCCATCCAGCCACCCTTAAAAATTTTTTCTTTAATATTCTAGATTTATTATAACACAAAAAAAAGCCACAGGCAAAGCATACCTGTGACTTGTGCTATTGAATTAGCCTAAAACGTTTTTCGCTTTGGCAACGACATTTTCTGTGGTAAAGCCTAGGTTCTTCATGGCAACATCACCAGGGGCAGACGCGCCAAAGCGATCTAAACCAACTACCGCGCCTTCAGAACCGACATAATGACACCAACCAAAGGTGGTTCCGGCTTCCACTGCTACTCGTTTGGTTACTGATTTGGGTAACACAGACTCACGATAGGATTCATCTTGGGCATCAAACAGTTCCCAACTGGGCATGGAAACCACCCGAACGTTTTTCCCTTCTTGACGGAGTTGTTCGGCAGCATTGACACAAAGTTCCACTTCGCTGCCGGTTCCAATCAGAATTAAATCAGGAGTACCATTGCTATCGGAGAGAACATATCCTCCTTTAGTGGCTTTCTCAATGGAGCTTCCTGCTAAGTTAGGCAGTTTTTGACGGGATAGCGACAGTAAGGTGGGCGCACTGGGATATTGGGTTGCCCGTTCAATCGCTACTTTATAAGCTGCTGAGGTTTCATTACCGTCTGCTGGACGGATGACCGTCAAGTTGGGCATTGCCCGTAACGAAGCCAAATGTTCTACAGGCTGGTGAGTGGGACCATCTTCCCCTAAGCCAATGGAGTCGTGAGTGGTTACCCAAATGACACCAGCACGAGATAAGGCAGAGAGACGAATCGCCCCACGCATATAGTCAGTGAAGATCAAGAAGGTTGCCCCATAGGGAATCAACCCGGAATGGTGGGCAATGCCATTGCAAATTGCTCCCATGCCATGTTCGCGAACCCCAAAGCGTAAGTTGCGGTTGGTGTACTCGCCTTTCTCGAAGTCACCACTGGATTTAACGTAGGTTTTGTTGGAGGGAGCTAAGTCGGCTGAACCACCAATTAAATTGGGTAATACGGGAGAAAGGGCATTCAAAATGGCGCCTGATTGGTTACGGGTGGCATCCGCTTTATCATCAGGGCTATAGGTGGGAAGATGGTTTTCCCAACCTTCAGGGAGTTCACCGCTAATGAGTTGTTGGAATTGCTTGGCGTCTTCGGGATATTTGCTCTTATATTGCTCTAGCAGTTGATTCCATTCTTGTTCTAGTTTTGCCCCTCGGTCAATGGCTTGACGGAAGTGGTTGACTGCATCTTCGGGAACTTCAAATTCACCGTATTCCCAACCGAGTTGTTGACGGGTTGCTTGGACTTCATCACCACCCAAGGCTGCTCCGTGCACATCATGGGTGTTGGATTTATTGGGAGAGCCAAATCCAATGGTGGTGGTAACGCGGATAATGGAGGGGCGATCAGTTACTTGTTTAGCATTGGCAAGTGCCTGTTCAATGCTATCTAAATCGGTGTTGCCATCTTCCACACTCTGGATATGCCAACCGAGCGCTTCGTAGCGTTTCAAGACATCTTCGGTGAAGGCAAGCTCGGTTTCACCATCAATGGAGATATGGTTATCGTCATAGAGGACGATGAGTTTGCCCAGTCCGAGGTGTCCCGCTAAAGAACAGGCTTCATTAGACACCCCTTCCATGACATCACCGTCGCTGGCAATGACGTAGGTGTAGTGGTCAACGATATTGCAATCGGGTTTATTAAAACGAGATGCTAAATGGGCTTCTGCAAGGGCTAAGCCAACGGCGTTGGAAATTCCTTGTCCTAGGGGACCGGTGGTTACTTCTATGCCTTCCGTCATGAAGTTTTCGGGGTGACCGGGGGTTTTGGATTCCCATTGACGAAATTGTTTAATATCGTCTAAGGTCATGCCATCATACCCGGTCAGATAGAGAAGGGCGTAGTGTAACATACAGCCATGTCCCCCGGAGAGAACAAAGCGATCGCGGTTGAACCAGTGGGGATTTTTGGGATTAAAACGGAGAAATTTATCCCAAAGAACAAATGCCATGGGAGCAGCCCCCATGGGCAGTCCGGGGTGTCCGGAACTGGCTTTTTCAACGGCATCAATTGCCAGGAAACGTATGGAGTTGATGCAAAGTTGTGATAGTGATTGGCTAGTAGCGACCATAATGACTTCTTTTTAGTAACTGTTTACTGGATAAAGTTGGGTTTTCCACCCCATGATGAGGAATAGAGATTCCCCTTCTATATTTACAGAAATTGAGATCAAGGGGCAAGATTTTGCTGGTGGGGTTGGCGAGTTCCCTTTATTGATATTTTTTAAAGGCTAACGTAATGTTATGACCGCCAAAGCCGAAGGAGTTGGATAGGGCGCAATTGACGGGAGTCTTACGAGCAACATTGGGAACATAATCTAAGTCACACTCAGCATCTGGATTTTCTAAATTAATGGTAGGCGGAATTTGGTCTTGGGCAAGCGCCATTACGGTGGCAACGGCTTCTATGCCGCCGGAACCGCCTAATAAATGCCCTGTCATGGATTTGGTGGAACTAATGGCAACGTTGTAGGCGTGTTTGTCTAGTGCTTTTTTCAGGGCGTGGGTTTCGGTGATATCGTTGGCACTAGTACTGGTGCCGTGGGCATTAACGTAACTGACTTGCTCGGGAGTGAGGTTGCCATCTTCCAGAGCAAGGGCGATCGCGCGGGCGGC
Source organism: Halothece sp. MAG (assembly GCA_018610095.1). Classification (GTDB taxonomy): domain Bacteria; phylum Cyanobacteriota; class Cyanobacteriia; order Cyanobacteriales; family Rubidibacteraceae; genus Halothece. The sequence goes on along the minus strand of JAHEOB010000360.1, from coordinate 2,126 downwards.
TTGAATCCCTTCGGGATGGGGCGAGGTCATGTGGTAGGCATCACAGGTCATGCCATAACCCACCATTTCGCCATAAATTTTTGCCCCTCGTTGTTGAGCATGTTCCAAGGATTCTAAAATTAAAATCCCTGCTCCTTCGCCAATAATAAAGCCATCGCGATCGCGATCAAAGGGCCGACAAGCGTGTTCGGGATCATCATTTCGAGTGGAGAGTGCTTTGGCAGAGGCAAAGCCTGCAACAGCTAAGGGAGTAACGGCTGCTTCCGTTCCGCCACAAATCATGGCTTCTGCTTCTCCTCGTTGAATCATGCGAAAGGCATCTCCCACGGCATTGGAACCAGCAGCACAAGCCGTAACTGGGGAGGAGTTAGGACCTTTGGCGCCGACTTCAATTGCGGTTAACCCTGCTGCCATATTGGCAATCATCATGGGCACCATAAAGGGGCTACAGCGACTGGGACCGCGATTAAGATAAATTTCTTGTTGGTCTTCTAGCACTTTGATGCCACCAATCCCAGTACCAATGATCACCCCCACTTGATCGGCATTTAATTCATTAATTTCTAAGTTGGCGTCATTCAGCGCTTGTAAACTAGAAGCCACTGCAAATTGAGTAAAGCGGTCCATGCGCTTGGCTTGTTTGCGTTCAAAATACTGCTGGGGATCAAAGCCTTTAACTTCTCCTGCGATTTGACTATTATGCTGGCTAGCATCAAATCGTGTAATGGGAGTAATGCCATTACGCCCTGCTAATAAGCCTTCCCAGTATTCTTCTAAGGTATTACCGACGGGAGCAACCACCCCCAGCCCCGTCACTACTACTCGTTTGCTTTGCGAATTTGCCATAATTTCTGCTTTAAATTGGGGACTGTACCCGAATCAGGTGTGACAATTGCTTTACGGTTCAACTTGGCTTAAGAAGAAGGGGTCGCTGCTTTTTCCTCGATGTAGTCCACGGCTGCTTGGACAGTGGAAATTTGTTCGGCAGCCTCATCGGGAATTTCGATATCAAAGGCTTCTTCCAGTGCCATGACTAATTCCACGACATCAAGGGAATCCGCCCCTAAATCTTCGGCAAATTTTGATTCTGGCTTGATGGTTTCTTGGTCTTGAATTTCTAGCTGTTCGGCAACAATTGATTGTACTTTGTTAAAAATTTCTTCGTTCATTCCTTCTCTTTCCTTTGTTAATTCAACTCAATGTTGGTTATCATCTTTAGCATTGTATATCTTATCGGAAATAAAGATTTGAGACTAGAGTATAGAGAGCATGTCCATGGCTAAGAAGTGAGTGAGAACAAGCCAACTGTGCTAGTGTAGGCAGCGTAACCTAGTTTATTCCTGATAGCTGACGTAAAGAGCTAGGATAGAAAAGAAGATGTATAGATTTGTAACATCTTATAATTGTTAAGGAAAGATTAACATCGAGATACAATGAAGTGGTGTGCCACTGGAGGATCAAAGTGTTTACACGACTAGCTCACCAACATCGCCAATTCATACAAGACTTGGTTATGAATTTACAAGCTCTAGCGATTGTGTTAGAGCGACGAGGATATCTTGCATCCTGTTATACCTGTGGTCAAGAAATGAACAGTGCTTCGTTCATGGTCAGTTTAGGGGATAATCACTTAATTCGCTTTTTGGTTTCTGACTATGGCATTACTTGGACGGAAATGCGAGATGACCGAGAATTAATGAAGTTAGAAGGGGCGGAGGCAATTAATCAATTACAAGAATTAGCTAACTTACTTAAAACCCAAGTTTGTTCCACCGATGTTAATCCCACTACTGAATCTGCTCACTTACTGACGAGAGAATAGTCTCAAGTTAGGATCAAGGGAGCTTAACAATTGCTCAATTACCCATAAGTGAGGATTTTCATGGCTGATCAGTTAATGAATCTTATTCCCGTTGCTTTTGCCGTGTTGCTTGGCATTGCTGCTTTTTTGATGATGTTTACCACATTTTTTACAACTCGTCGCTAATCAGGCGGGTAAAATCTCATTATGGTTTGATTAAGTCAGTAAGTGAGTATGTCGTTAGAGTGATAGGGTTAAGGAGTAATGACCCCGCGCTGTTTGTAACGGGTTGGGGTCTAGTGATAATTGACGATGCCATAAGGTT
>JAHEOB010000359.1 GCA_018610095.1 Halothece sp. MAG | reverse complement strand
TAACATCTTGGGGAATACAGTCTAAATTGCCATGGGCGATCGCGGCTGCTTTTTTGATTAAAATACAAGCATCAACATAAGTAGCGAGTGGTTTAATGCCACTAATGGGAAAATTTTCCGTTGCTCGTAGAGTTTGAATCCCATAATAGACATCATTTGGGAGTTGCCGTTCTCCCATGGAATCTTGTTCGGTTCTAGTCATAATATCAACTATGCTAGGGTAAACTACCCCACTCAAACTGACGCTGTGAGTGGACGGGGCGTATAAACATCTGAGGAAACCTCAAATGACAGCCCCTTGGCTTCGGTACTCTCAGAAGAATCTTCAGTTTCATAGGGAGGCTTGCAGCAATTTCCACGAAATCAAAAATCAAAGGATCGTTCTAAATATACATTTTGAGATAGAGCCAATTTTCCTATTTTTCACTTGCCGTTCTTGTTTGATTATTTTCGGAAGCCACTTTAACATCATTATCTATAACATTGATGGCTTCCTGCTCGACATCCTTTGGAATTGGGATGTAGCCTAACTCAACTGCAATTTCTTCGCCTTTGTTCTGGTAACCCCACTTAAGAATGCGTTTGAGGGCTTTGTATTTGTTTTCATTATCATACTCTGGATAAATGAGTAGCCAAGTTAACCCAGCAATAGGATAGGCATCAGGGGTTTTGGGATTAGGAACTTCTAGGGCAAAGTCATCCGGAATTTCTGTTCCTTCAAATGCTGCTGAGGCAGTTTCAGGGCTGGGTTTAACAAAATTCCCCGATTGATTTTCTAGAGTTGCCATGGCAATATCATTTTCTTTAGCCAAAGCAAATTCAATATAACCAATTGTCCCTTCATTTCGTTGAATTTCGTCAGCTACCCCTTCATTACCATCTCGGCCAGTACCAGTTGGCCAGTTAACTGATTTAGCAGCTCCAGCATTCCAATCATCACAAACGGTATTGATATGGTTAGTCAAAATAAAGGTAGTGCCACTGCCATCGGAACGATGAACAAAACTAATGTCACGGCTTGGCAGCTCTAAGTTTGGATTATCTTCTGCGATCATGGAATTGTCCCAACTGGTAATTTTCCCTGTTACAATTCCACAGTAAGTCTCGCGGGAAAGTTTCAATTCCTTTCCAGCAATTTCAGGAATATTATAAGCAAAGACCACTGCACCTCCCACTGTGGGAAGTTGAATTGGCTCTGCTCCAAAGGTGTTTTGAAACTCCGATCGCTCGTGCTGTCTCAGTGGCGCATCACTTGCCGCAAAATCAACTGTGCCATCAAGATACTTTTCGACACCACCACCACTACCAATTGAGTCATAGCTTACTTTGATATTGGGATTAACGTTTCGGTTATATATTGAAAACCAACGTTTATAAAGGGGAGCCGGAAAACTTGCACCAGCACCACTCAACTCAGCACTGATCTGATCATTGTCTGTACCTGTTTCAGTTTCAGAATTTTGTTGTCCGCAACCAACAAGACTCAACCCGCATAAACTTAGAATTCCTAAAACACGAAATTTAGAAAATATTTGGTCTTTCATCATTATTAATTCTGATTTAATTAGCTTTTAGGGAGGATTTGAACAAGTTCCACGAAATTAAACTATCAAAAGATCGTTCTAAATATACATTTTGAGATACAGTAATGTTTATTTTAAACAAACCTGGCTCACTGGCAAGCTGAAAAGCCTCTGCGGACAATGGTGAGCAAATAAAAAAAAGTAAAGCGAAGGCTGAATTAATCCGACGTACTAGTCCTTGGCAGAGCGGTTAGAGAGTCGATTCTAACAATATCCAGCTATAATATTAAATTTAGAGGGAGAGTGTCAATAGACTATGCCAGATTCCATTATGTACCAAGAGGACGCTTATGTCGTCCTTGAAACTAACCAACCTGAAGAAATCATGAGTGCCGAGGAGTTACTAGAAAAGCTCAAAGGGATGTTACAAAATTATCCTGACGAAGTTCCTCGAGAGTTAAGCAAATTTGACACAGTTGAAGAACAAGCTAAACATTTGATGGAAACCGGCTGCGAATTGAATGTCGGAGAAGGTCAATATTTGCAGTGGTATGTGATTCGACTGGAAAAGTGATTTCTAATAAAAAAAAGGAGAGAGTCAGTCGTCAACTCTCTCCCTGTTCAAAATAAAGAATAATTATTAGGATTGCGCGATCGCGGATTCCAGTTTTTCCTGATTAAAGAAGGCAGATAAAATTTGTTCTGAAATTTGGGAACTGGTTAATCCCAACTCTGCTTTAGCTTCTTCGGGTTTACCGTGTTCCACAATTTGATCAGGAACGCCAAATCGCTTCACGGGCACTAAAATATTGTTATCCATCAGGCTTTCAGTCACGGCAGAACCGAAACCACCCATCAAACAACCTTCTTCCAAGGTGACAACACGCCCAATTTTTTGTGCCAGGGGAAAGATTAATTCTGTATCCAAGGGTTTGACAAAACGAGCATTGACAACGGTTGCTTCGATGCCATGTTCACTTAGAATTTCCGCAGCCTGCATAGCCGTCGGAACCATTGAACCATAGCCTAATAGGAGAATATCATCGCCGTTACGTAAAATTTCTCCTTTGCCAATATCAACGGGTTCCCAACCTTCTTCCATTAAGGGAACACCAATGCCATTCCCCCGAGGATACCGCATCGCGATCGGGCCATCGGTATAATTAACACCGGTAACGGTCATCCGTTGTAATTCTGCTTCATCTTTGGGCGCCATAACCACCATATTGGGGAGACACCGTAGATAAGCAATGTCATACATGCCTTGGTGAGTGGGACCATCTGCCCCGACAATGCCAGCGCGATCTAAACAGAAAAATACTGGTAAATTCTGAACGCAGATATCGTGAATAATCTGGTCGTAGGCTCGTTGCAAGAACGTGGAATAAATGGCAGCGACGGGGCGCATGCCTTCACAAGCTAACCCCCCAGCAAGGGTGACGGCATGTTGTTCTGCAATGCCCACATCCACAAATTGGTCGGGCAGTTTTTCGTGGAGTTTATCTAGCCCCGTGCCGGGTGCCATAGCAGCGGTAATGCCAATGATTTTAGAATTTTCTTCGGCTAGTTTAGTGAGGGTATGGGCAAAAACCTTGCAATATTTCGGTGGCTTGGGTTTACTAGGGGCTTCAGCTTTCCCCGTAGCTAAATTAAAGGCACTTTGAGCGTGATAGCTGACTTTATCTTGTTCTGCAAACGAGTAGCCTTTGCCTTTGGTGGTTCCCACATGAACTAAAACCGGACCTGTTACCTGTTGGGCTTGTTGGAAAGTATCGATTAATTCCTCTAAGTTATGCCCATCAATCGGCCCAAAATACTTAAAGCCTAACTCTTCAATGACAGCGCCCACTTTGGGAACAGCTAATCGTTTCATCCCTTCTTTCATCCGTTCCATTTCCGGGCTTAATGATTCGCCAAAGAAGGGCAACTGCTTAAATTGTTCTTCGATATTGTCGCTTAAAAATTGCATGGGTGGGGATAAGCGAACCTGATTTAAATAACGAGGAATCGCTCCCACATTAGGAGAAATCGACATCTCGTTATCATTGAGAACCACCATTAAATTGGTATCTTGTAATTTGCCAGCGTGATTAATCGCTTCTAGCGCCATTCCGCCGGTTAAAGCCCCATCACCAATGATAGAAACCACTCGAAAGTCATCTCCTTTGGCATCTCGTGCTAACGCCATCCCTAAACCAGCAGAAATGCTAGTGGAGGCATGACCAGCACCAAAATAGTCAAACGGACTTTCACAGCGTTTGAGATAGCCAGCAATGCCATCTTTTTGGCGCAGCGTATGAAACTGATGATATCGCCCCGTTAGCATTTTGTGGGGATAGCCTTGGTGTCCCACATCCCAAATGACTCGATCTCGACTTAAATCCAGTGTTTGATATAAGCCCAGGGTTAGTTCTACTACCCCTAACCCAGGGCCGAGGTGTCCACCACTGGTGGAAACGGTTTCTAAATGCTTTTCCCGAATTTGCCGAGCAATGGTTTCTAATTGACGAATTGATAACCCGTGCAACTGGTTAGGATGGGTGATTTCGCTAATGTGCATAAGTTACTAATTTCTGCAAGTGCTACGGTTAAGTTTAGCTATTTATTCTACTGTAAAGCATAGAACCGTTTGGGGGATTTCCCTTTGTTGCAATTTGCAATATCTTAAACCTCTCCCCCTAAGCAGCGAGAAATTTAACAATTTTGCGAGCAAAATTTAAAATCAAAAAGAATGAGTTATGGGACAGAAAGCTGCTACCTTAGATGTCTGTGGGGGATTGCCCTATTATGCAGAGCCTGGGTAGTGGCAATGACAATTGACCAGCTAAATCAGCGCAATGGGTGCTAAGCATGTCTAATGAGTTATCAACGGGTCTTACTAAAATTAAGTGGTGAAGCCTTAATGGGGTCACAACCCTATGGGATTGATGCCACGGTTGTTGATGAAATTGCCCAGGAAATTGCTGAAGTAGCAAACAGCAACATTGAATTTGCCATTGTTGTCGGTGGGGGCAATATTTTTCGCGGTGTTAAAGCTGCATCAGCAGGGATGGATCGAGCAACGGCTGATTATATTGGTATGATTGCTACGGTCATGAATGCCTTGACCCTGCAAGATGCCCTAGAACGGATGGATGTTCCCACTCGGGTTCAAAGTGCGATTACCATGCAGCAAGTGGCTGAACCCTATATTCGGCGACGAGCCATTCGTCACTTAGAAAAGAAACGAGTGGTAATCTTTGCTGCTGGTTCTGGGAATCCGTTTTTTACCACCGATACAACGGCTGCTTTACGAGCCGCAGAAATTGATGCAGAGGTGATCTGTAAGGCAACGCAAGTGGATGGGGTTTATGATAGTGATCCCCACACTAATCCCAATGCTCACTTATTTGAACACATTAGTTATACTTATGTTCTTACTGAGGATTTACGAGTAATGGATGGTAGCGCGATCGCGCTGTGTCGAGATAATAGTATTCCGATTGTGGTATTTAATCTATCGCAATCAGGAAATATTGTTCGCGTTGTGAATGGAGAATCTGTCGGAACAGTGGTTGGAGGTAAGCAATCATGAAATTATCGGAAGTGGAATCAAAGATGAAAAAAGCGGTTGAATCAACTCAACAATCGTTTAATAGTCTTCGGACGGGACGAGCCAATTCTGCCCTATTAGATCGAGTCACTGTTGATTATTATGGAATGGAAACGCCACTAAAATCTTTAGCGAACATTACGACGCCTGATTCAACCACCATTGTGGTTCAACCCTATGATAAAGGGAGTATGGAACAAATTGAAAAAGCGATCGCGATGTCGGATATTGGACTTACGCCAAATAATGATGGAGAGGTAATTCGCTTAAATATTCCGCCTTTAACCAGCGAACGTCGCCAAGAGTTGGTCAAATTGGCAAGCAAATATGCCGAAGAAGGACGGGTTTCAGTTCGCAATATTCGCCGTGACGCGATCGATGAAGTTCGTAAAGCGGAAAAGAATCATGAACTATCCGAAGATGAATCCCACGATATTCAAGATAAGATTCAAAAATTAACGGATAAATATGTTGCCAAAATTGATGAAATCCTCAAAGCAAAAGAAGAAGATATAACAACCGTTTAGCAAGACAAGCGGAAATCCCCCATCCACAACCTTTGATTTGGGTGGGGATGAGAGCCTATCAATCTCAAGGTTCAATTTTGCGCAGGAAGCGTCGGAACTCGTTGGGGTTGTTGTGATTCTCCTCCTTCCCCTTCTTGTTGGGGGGGTGGCGAAGGCATTGTATCATCTACTTCTTGGCTTCCTGTCTCAGAAACCCCTTCTCTGCTTCCAACGGTTACTCCTCCTTCAACCGTCTTAATTACGTCTTGCTCAAATCCGACCTGTTCCAACACCACCGTTGGTGTCGGTCGATCTCTCATATTAATTTCTTTGATTAAGACTTGATCATTGGCAATATACTGACCGGGGCGAACATAGCGACTGGTTTCTTCATTTGGGGCTTTGACAATCAGCATGGGG
>JAHEOB010000358.1 GCA_018610095.1 Halothece sp. MAG | reverse complement strand
TGAGTGAAACCAATTAACCAAGCAATGTCTGGGGTAAGTTGAGGGATGGTAATTGCTTTGGCAGTTTGACTGGGTGTCGTTCCATCCTCAGGAAGTGTTGTGGGTAAACCAGAAAGAATGGTTTGATTATGGAGTAAGCGATCCTCAGGTTCTAACTCAGAAACGTTTTTCCAAGTATAATCGCCTTCCGCATTACTTAAAACTGCATAACGATGATTCAGGGTAGCTCTGGGAACCGTACTATTGGTATTTAACTCATATACTTCTTGCATGCCCTGATCAAACTTATCCAAAACTTTACGAAATCCCAGAGGCGTTTGGACGAACTCTCCGACCTGAATGTTTTTTATCGGAATCAGTCCGCTTTTGGTATGCACTAAGGCATTTTCAGGAAGACAACGGCGGATATTTCCTGCAACCACTGTGGCAGCCGCTTCATCAATTAACAAACAACATTCTTCCGCATTCAGTTTTCGCCCTTGCGCCCGATTGAGAATTTTTGCTAAACGGGGATAAAGTTCAGGAATTTTAATGGGATTGGCAACCCCACCAAAGCCTTTTAAGCGTTCTCCTGCCGGGCGAACATGACTGGATCAATTTCAACATGAATTTCAGTAGCTAATTCCTCGTTACTGGTTAGTTCTAATAGCGCCTGATAGGACTGAACCCATCCTTCACGAGAATCCCCAATACAAATTTTGACATGTTCAGGGCTAGTAATGGTTACCGTCGTTTCTTCTTGACGGGCTTCGGGTAAAACCGTTCCAATTTCTCCTGAAAGGGACACATTGAGGCGATTACGAATGGTGGGCAGTTGACCAATATATTTCTGTTCCAATAACGCGCCTGTGCCACAGCCCATCATGGCTAAATCCATCATTAAGCCAAAGGCTCGCCAATCCACAACATTAGTGGAGGTGCAGTTATAAGCCCCTGAGTAATTTTGGGGCTTTTCTAACCACTCTGTCCCCCCAACCCAGAGCCAACGCCCTGCGGGAAGGCTTTGCAGTTGCGTCATTGTTTTCTCTAACAATTCCGCTTCTTGGGTTGTGAGTTGACCTAATTTAACCAATCCAGAAATGCAGCGATCGCGCACTTGTTGCCAGGTTTCTCGTCCCCCTTGTTCGGTGCGACGACTATAGGTTCGGAAAAATACAGGATTGGCGACTGGTGCATTTTCTGGGAACTGTGTGGATTGTTGACGCTCAAGCTCTCTGACCATAACAGGGTATTTAATCTTGATTTTTTTAAGGACTGAGATTGTCCATCATAAATTAATTCTCAGCAGAGAAAAAAGGGTTTGAGTAAAGTTTTGCCATTTCTCTAAAACTACGTTATAAATAGCAAGGATATCCCATTAAGAGTTATGTCAGTTGCTCCTTGGCGTTCAGCACTGGAAAATGCCCTGAATTTCAGTCATTCGCTGCCAGAATCTCGCTACTTTCAACTTGCTACTGTCACCCCAGAGGGCAATCCCGCCAACCGTACTGTTGTCTTTCGAGGCTTTTGTCAGGATAGTGATAACCTACAAGTGGTTACGGATGCTCGCAGTGAGAAAGTTTTCCATCTCCAACAAACGCCAAAAGCAGAAATTTGTTGGTACTTTTCTCAATCTCGGGAGCAATTTCGCTTAAGTGGTCATATTAGTTTAATTACGGCTGAAATGTCACAGTTTAGTACTGTGCGAAATCAAGTTTGGGAGCAATTATCTTATCAAACCCGTCTCCAATTTTTTTGGCCCTATCCAAAACGCAAACGTAGCAAACCAGAAACTGCTTTTAATTCACCCCCTCCCGCGATGGAAACACCTCCAGAAACGTTTGTGGTTATTATTTTCTCCCCTTACCAAGTCGATCACCTTCAGCTTAAGGGAAATCCCCAAAATCGTTATCTATATTGGTTAGAAGAAAGCGGCAATTGGGAATGGATCGAGGTTAATCCCTAACTAACTACTTTTTTTGACCGAAAATTACCGCACACACCCACATCTTTTTGTCAGATTAGTATTGTTAGAAAAAGCAAGGTAGCCATTAACCACCTTGCGTTGCAACTCTGTCACCAAAGGATTACTGACAGAACACCATTCCTTTCAACTTAAGAACCATTTTCTTGTTCTGGAGGGTTATCTGGAGGAGATTCTGGAGAATCCTCTTGAGGAGGTTCTGGAGGGCCCTCTGGAGGCTCACAAGCGGCTGTAAAGGGAAAAATAAGACCTAACAGAATTAGTGCGATTAATTTAGATTTCATAATTAATTTCCTTTAATTTTGTAAAATTTCTTGTACTTTTTGTTGAAGTTCTGGATCTTGTTGAACGCCCATTAAAATTTCTTCAAACCGATCAACTTCTAAACCTTGGTTACTAATTGCATCTTCAATATCAGATTGGGCTTGTTTCTCAAGTTCATCAATTTTAGAATCTGCTGCTTTAAATCGCTCTAGTTTGTCTTGACTAACATCCATTTCTTCTCCAGCTTCAGCACCTTGTTGTTGCTGTCGGAATAATTGATTGTACTCCTCAATGCTTAAATTTTGCTGTTCAATGATGTTAGTCATTTCTTCTCTAGCTTGTTTTTGAATGTCTTGAACTGAGTCGAAAGCCTTAGCAAACCTTTCTAATTCCTCTTGACTGACATCAATATCAGCTTGTTGCTGTTGAGGCATCGTAGGCTGTTCGCCTTCTTGAGGTGCTTGTTGTTGAGCCATCGAAGGCGCAGCAGCAAACATCAATGCAGATGCTGTTGCCCCAACAAAAATTGATAAATATTTCACACTACCCTCCACGATATTGGTTTTACTGAACATAGGAGTGATTGAACTAAGTTGTGGTCTCTTCCACTGCTATTAGTTTAACTTAGCAGCAAAATGTGAAAAAATAGCAAGAATGAGTCAATGTTGGAAGCAATTTTTCAATTGATTTTATAAAATTTTAAGTTTTACGAAAAAATGTTGTCAAACCTTTAGAGACTGTTTTTTTAGCGAAGCGAAGCGTCGATCGCGCCTTGTAATTCTTGTTGGGTTAAGTCAGTAATAATAAATACTTCTTGCACACTTTTCCCTTGACGAGCAATCACTTTGTAGCCCCCGCGAATGGGAATAGAAACTCTCAACTTTAAATGCTGGGAGTTTCCTCTTGCCCGAGTAATGACGCCGGGGGTAACGGTATGAATGCCTTCGTAGGTAATTAATCGTTCTAAAATCGGAATCAAGCCCTCGATATGAGTGGAATGATTCCAAACCAGTCGTCCTTGTGAAGACTTGCCCATTTTATGCCTTCTCCAAAGGAGCCATGGTGAGTCCTTCTCGCCGTAACTGTTGATGATACAGTTCTGCTGCTTCTTGGGGACCTACCCAAACAATGGCTTGTCCTTCATAATGGACTTGTTCGGTTAAACGCCAAGCGCGATCGCTGCTCATCCCAGGAATATACTGCATCAAACAGTTGGCAACGTGGTCAAAGGTATTGACATCATCATTTAAGACGATCACTTTATAATTGGGATACTCAGTGCGGACGGTTTCCTTGGTCTTTTCTGGTGCTTGAATCGGTGCAAGAGTTGCTTGTTGTATCATAACCACCTCTTATATTTAATCTTGAAAATTTCTTACCCTTCACGATAATAGATTCTTTTAAGATGATCTATCCTATTTCCAATCTTCCCAATCGGTATTAAAGATAGACATTCCCGGAAAAGCGGTGGGATTATCATTATTTTCTAACCGTTTCCGTAGTTGCAGCAATTGATCTTCAGTGATTAATTGTTCATCCACTAATTGATAGGGATAGATATCGTTTTCTAAGGCAAAGGCAGCCGTTGTGCCTGCTGCTGCCCCCACAGACCATTCAAAGGAATGGACGCGATAAGCTGCTGCTGCGGTATGACTAGTGGCAATACTTTTCCCTGCAATGAGAAAGTTATCAATTTCTTGGGGAATTAATGCCCGTAACGGAATTTGGGAAGGATAGGAAAGTTCTTGTGCTTGTCGCGTTCCTGCTCGCTCAGTATTACCAGCTTTTTCAGGAGGATGGTCACTCATACAAGGATGAAAGTCAATGGTATAGTGAGAAATCCCAACTGAATCGGGATAAATGCGCGATCGCGATCGATTAGAACGATCCTCAAATTCATCGGGGTTCAACATCACCTTTAAAGTATCCCGCCCTGTGATTTCCTGCTGTAACTGTTGATACGCTTTAGGAGATAGGGTTTGCTGATAATAGTCTTGGGTAAAATCTTGTCGAGTAATATCCACTTCCCAAATAGTAAAACCATCCCGATACCCGTAACCTGATCGCCCAATAATCCGTCGCCCTTCTCGAATATAGGGATATTTTGATAAGCCATGTTTGGTTCCCATGGGAGAATCTAACCCTTTTAAAAGACGATGATTGGGATTGGGCTGTTTTAACTCATCTGGCAGTTGAGAATCGGTCGTTCCTTCTACTAGCCAATAGAAAAAGCCTAAGGCGTGTTGTTCTCCTTTTGCCAGGGTTTCTGGTCGCAGTCCCCCCTGCCATCCCCCAGGGGCTAATTGTCCCTTTTCTTTTAATTGTTCACGGGTATAAATTAAATTATCTTTCGCGGTACCGGGACGATAATCATTGCCCCATGTCCAATTTTGCATGGAGATATCCCCGGGAGTGGGTTCAGTAAAACCAATACCGCCAAATCGTTTCCGTTTTCCTGTTTCGGCATTCCAAATGCGACGATAGGTAAAGACTAAGTCAAAACTGGCAAGTCTCTCCAATTCATAACTGTAATAGGGTTGATGCTGTTGATAAAACCAAGGTTCAATATGTTTTTGGGGTTCTTCCATTGCCTCCATGGCAAAGGTATAGGTAAAGCCTTGAGTGCAATAGGGATCACCGGTTTCACTAGGAGAAGACGGTTCAACAGGAGAACGGGGATCAATCCCTAAGCGATAGGGAACATCGGATAATCCCACTAATTCACCGGTTTCTGTGGCATCAATGACATACCAATCCTCACCGCGAGGAGTGAATTCAATAATGGTTTTCTCAAACTGATCAGAATCTTGGTAGCGATACCAATCTTCGATGGTTTCCGAGAGGGGATAGGTATTGAGTTCAGCAGCAGATTCTTTGGGCTGATGTTGAATGGCAACCACCGTCTCAATGAGATTGCCTTCACGATTGCGATTTAAATCCTTAACTACCGTTGAGGGAAACCATTTCAAGGTTCCATTCCCTTCTTCTTCTGCTGAGGCTAACTGTTCGGTGATAATCTCGTGAGCATCTGCTGGAATAAAACAAGAAAGACTTACCCAACACTGCCCTGGGTTCAATTCGCCGTAATAGTCTTTGACGCGATCGCGCAGTTCCAGATACCCTCTAGGATAAAATAATTCTTGTCGTTGCCGAGGACGCTCATCCAGTGCTGAGGTTCCCTGAGCAGAAATTTGTCCCCCTAACCAATCGGTAATTTCAGTGATACAAACGGTTTTTCCCGCTAAAAGACCTTCGTAGGCAGTGGCAACCCCTGCTAACCCGCCACCGGCGACTACGATATCACATTCCACAGTTTGATCACTCGAGGGAGCAGCCGCGATCGCGGGACGACTAATAGCGGGACTAATAATGGCAAATAATAAAGAAACAACCGGTAAAAGACGACGTGACATACCAAAACTCATGTTCCATAAAAAAAGGGTTTGGGAATTCTTTGTTACTTGCAACTCACCAAACCCTGCAAGGGCAGTAGTTAACGATTGCTATTACTGCTACCAGTGAACACCCGTTCTAGTTGCTGGAAGTTTTCTAAGCTATTTCCTGTTCCTAAAACGACACACTGTAAGGGATCAGGTGCAATATGAGTGACAATCCCTGTTTCGTGACTAATCAGGGTATCTAACCCTCTCAGTAGGGCGCCACCGCCTGCCAACATAATGCCTCGATCAACAATATCGGAGGCTAATTCAGGAGGGATCCGTTCCAAGGTGCTTTTTACCGCATCGACAATTACCGATAACGGTTCTGACATACTTTCTCGAATTTCAGGTGCTTTAATGGTCACCATTCGGGGTAAACCTGACAATAAGTGTAACCCTCTCACTTCCATGGAGAGTTCATCATCTCCTTCGGTGGGATAGGCAGAACTAACCCGAATTTTGATTTCTTCGGCGGTACGTTCCCCAATGACAAGGTTATGAACCTTTTTCATATATTGAATAATGGAGTCACTGAGTTCATCCCCAGCAACCCGTACCGATTCACTTAATACAGTTCCTTGTAAACTCAAAACCGCTACTTCGGTACTACCACCGCCAATGTCAATAATCATGTTCCCTGTGGCTTCAGCAACAGGTAATCCCGCCCCAATGGCAGCAGCAACGGGTTCACCAATGAGATAAACATCTCTAGCTCCTGCTTGTAGGGCAGCTTCCATTACTGCTCGTTGTTCGACATCGGTGACACCGGAAGGAATCCCAATGACAATCCGAGGTCGGGATAAGGGTTTCCATAAACTTTTCCCATTGACCTGTTGAATAAAATATTTCAACATGGTTTCTGCGGTTTGAAAATCCGCAATAACCCCATCCCGTAATGGGCGTGAAGCAACGACATTTCCTGGTGTACGCCCTAACATTTTTTTCGCTTCTTCCCCAACAGCCAGTGGTTCTTGGGTGTTCTGATCCACTGCCACGACTGAGGGTTCTTCGAGGACAATCCCTTTCCCTGAGACATAAACTAAGGTGTTTGCTGTCCCAAGGTCAATTCCAATATCACTTGATAGAGAGAACCGATTCCAAAAACTCACAGTTGTCTTTGCCCCTAAATACGGTTGACATTTCTAATTGTAATGCTTAGAGTAATTTACCCTAATTGATAAGGATTTTACGATCTTTGCTGGGGTCAAAGCAAGAAAGGGTTTGTCTAACCCCTTTCAAATCAATTGTAAAATTAAAAGAAGATGGAAGTTTTAGCACTCATCAGATTGACTTTGAATACAGACGAGGATCATGAGTTTAAATATTGTTCACTTAGTAGGCCGTGCCGGAACAGATCCCGATGTTAAATATTTTGAAAGTGGAACGGTACTGTGTAAATTTCCCATTGCAGTGAATCGACCTAGTAAAAATGCCGATAAACCTGACTGGTTTGATTTGGAAGTTTGGGGACGTACAGCAGAAATTGCTTCAGAGTATGTTCGTAAAGGGAAGCAAGTGGGAATTCGAGGACGGTTAAAAATTGATACTTGGCAAGATCAAAATGGGAATAATCGCTCTCGACCCATGATTCGGGTGGATGATTTACAATTACTAGGCTCAAAAGGAGATAATCAAGGGGGCGATGATAATGCCCCTGATGAATTTTAATCTCCTCCTTTAGGAATTTGGCTACTCTGCCATAAGCCTGTACTCTAGAAGTTGTAGCACTAGATACAGGAAAAATGATGAGTCGTTTTCGTCAAGCTGTCGAATCGAAGGAATTTTTAGTCACTGCTGAGGTGACCCCCCCAAAAGGTGGCAACCCAGAACGAATGTTAAAAGTGGCGCAATCTTTAAAAGGGCGCGTTCATGCTGTCAATATCACTGATGGTAGTCGCGCTGTTTTAAGGATGTCGTCTCTGGCTGCATCGACTGTTCTGTTACAGCATGAAATTGAGCCTGTTTGTCAAGTTGCCTGCCGCGATCGTAACGTAATTGCTTTGCAAGCGGATTTAATGGGTGCTCATGCCCTTGGACTCCGCAATGTTTTAGCTCTTACAGGGGACCCCGTCAAATCCGGAGATCATCCCAAAGCAAAAGCCGTATTTAATTTAGAATCGGTTCGTCTATTAAAGCTGATTAAAAAGCTCAATGAGGGATATGATTATAATGATAAATCTCTCCCTGATGGTGAATTAGATTTATTTCCCGGTGCAGCTGTTGATCCGCAACTCAAAAGTTGGTCTGGTTTACAAAAACGCTTTGAGCAGAAATTAGAAGCTGGGGCGCAATTTTTCCAAAGTCAAATGTTAACGGATTTTGATCGCCTGGAACAGTTTATGGATCAGATTGCGTCTCAAACCGACAAACCCATTTTAGCGGGCATTTTCTTATTTAAATCCGCTAAAAATGCCAGATTTATTAAAAATAATGTGCCAGGAGTTGATATTCCTGATGAAATTGTAGAGCGTTTAGAAAAAGCAGAAGATCCCCTTTACGAAGGGAAAAAAATTGCTGCAGAACAAGTTAAAGCAGCTCGCGAACTCTGTCATGGCGTTCATATGATGGCAGTAAAAAAAGAAGAAGCTATTCCCGAAATTCTAGATTTAGCTGGGGTTAAACCGATTGAAGATTTAAAACTTCCTGAAACTGCCCCCATTCGCTAGGCGCCACAGTTTTTCTTTGAAGAATAAAGCCTGTGAACGCTGGATTGTAGCATTTGACTCCTGAAGGAGAAATTATAGTGTCACCTATCTGAGTGATTTCAGAGGGGTGGCGCTGTTCAATTTCAACGAATCACTGCTGTTGCTAAGGAGTGTTGCAATCAGTCAGAATAGTTAACGTCTCAGGATAATCGGGAAATGCTAGCACACCATTGTCTCCGATCGCGCAGCAAATATCAAAAAAACCAAATATAGTCAGGGGTTTAGAATCGTTAATAAATTTGTTATAATTAAATATTTTATTATGATTTAATTATTAACGATGCCTTACAAAGTCATTAACGTTCACAATCGCCCTCATAAGATTATCAGCGTGATCGCGCAAAATAATAACGAGTTACTGGATTCATTTCGGCAAGCCAAATATGAAAAAATGTCTCAATCGCCTTATAGTTTTCTACGAGGAACTAATTATATCTATTGGGAAGATTTTTATAATGACTGGCGATTAAGTTTATTTGGGGCAACAGCAGATATTCATACTTGGTTACAAGGAGATGCTCATCTTTATAATTTTGGCGCATTTACTAATTATCATGATGAAGTAATTTATGGTTTTGATGATTTTGATGATGGTATCGTAGGTGATTATCAATATGATTTGTGGCGACTTGTGATTAGCTTAGTGCTTGATTGTCGCAGTAACGGTAATTTTAAATCCAAAGAAATTAAAAAAGCGGTAAAAAAATTAGGCAAATCTTATTTGGAAACCGTATTTGATGATGATCATAATCCTGCAAACCAAGAGATTCATTTTACTCCAGACAATACCGAAGGGAAACTTCA
>JAHEOB010000357.1 GCA_018610095.1 Halothece sp. MAG | reverse complement strand
TGAATAGCATCGTGCTGTAACTGTTGTTGTAATTCAATGCGATGGTTTAGTTCCGTTTGTAATTGTTGATAGAGTTGAATTTGTTGCAGCGCGATCGCGAGTTGATTACTAACATCGGTTAGTAATTTTTGCTCAGATTGCCGCCAGTAGCGAACTTTATCACTCTGTTGCAGACAAATTTCCCCTTGCAGATGATTATCGTACCAAATGCCGGTTGCTAACAAAGATTGTGTATTCATATGACAAGTAGCTTGGTAAAGTGAACCAGAAGTTAGTTCCATTTCCCGATCATCAATGGCAATCACTGGATGTTCATTTAACCATTGTTGAGCTTGATAAGGATGATACTGTAATAGAGACAAAGGTTTTTCTAATTCTAAGGAAGTTTCTTCTTGAGAGGCGAGTTTTACTAACTCAAAATAAGAACGGTCTTCAGAATACACAACCAAAATAACACGACTAACTTGGAAGACTTCTAATAGCGTATTAACCGTTTTTTCAACGACTTCTTCTCGATCCAAACTTTGACGAATGGTTTGAGTAATTGAGTTTAGGAGGCGTTCTCGTTCCGCTTGTTCTTTAAGGGTATTTTCTAACTGCTTGCGATCATCAATATTCACCCCAGTTCCCACCACACGATAAATCCTTCCTTCTGGATTAAATAAGGGAGTTAGTGTCATCAACCAGTAACTTTGATAACCCCCTTGCGTAATAGATTCTTCATAAGAAATACTTGTTCCCAAAGCAATACAATGTTCGTAGCGTTGACGAATGAGGTGGGCTTGATCTTGAGGAAAAATTGCTTCCAGTGGTTTTCCTCTGGCTTGTTCACGATTAAGGCCAATTATTTTTTCACTGATTGGATTTAAATCACTGCATTGTAATCCCCCATTCTCTACAATATCTATCACAAAAATCGCTTGTTCAACCCCTTCATAAACACTACGTAAAAACTCTTCTTGGTGTCGTAATTTTTGGTCAATTTGCCGTTGAATTTCTAATTCCGTTTGACAAGCCCATAATTCATCATTAACTTGCTTTTCAGAGGTAAGCTTGTTTTCCATTTGCGACATTGAACCATTCAAGTGCGAATCTGCTTGTGATTGTCGCGGTTTGATATGAGAAGTCCAGTGATTATCCATTGCTCTAGTCCAAATGTCATCGTTGGCGTTACTGTTACTTAATTATTCCAGAAACTAATTCTAATTTAATGTATAAAAGTTAACTGGAAGTTAAGGTATTAGTAATATTGACAATGGGATCGCACAACACTCTTATGGACAGAAATTAGTTTAGAAATTTTAAATGCAAACCAACCTTGAGATTAATGTTAAATTGATTACTATTTAAATCTCCTCCTCGATACAAGAATCAATTTTAAGTGATGTAGTGCCATGTTTTTCAGAATTAGTATAACTTAGGGTTGGTTGCAATCCAAACTCATAACGATTATGATTTAATTAGAGATCAAGCAATCATTATGGAAATTAAAGAAATCCCCCTCGATCAAATCCGACGTCCCTTGCCTCGACAAAACGATCCCGAGAAAGTGAAACAACTCATGGACTCCATTGCCGAACAAGGGCTACGAGAACCCATTGATGTGTTGGAGGTAGATGGTAAGTATTATGGATTTTCTGGGTGTCATCGCTACGAAGCCCATCAACGATTAGGAAAAGAGACCATTAAGTGTCGCGTTCGCAAAGCAACTCGTGCCGTTTTACAAAAGCACCTTGCTTAAAAGCTCAACATGATAAGAGTTCAATCCCATGGACGATTTTGATTAATTTTCATGTCGCATAGGATAAAATTGATATCCTAAAACAATTATTGTCAAAGGAGATAATCATGCAAACCGCAGATTCCCAACAAAGTAAAGCCCCCGTTAATATTGGTATTGAAGAAAGCGATCGCCAAGCAATTGCAGAAGGGCTATCCCGCTTATTAGCAGATACCTATAGTCTTTATCTCAAAACTCACTATTTCCACTGGAACGTGACAGGTCCCATGTTCCATTCTTTGCACCAAATGTTTGAACAACAATATACGGAATTGGCTCAGGCAGTGGATGATATTGCTGAGCGAATCCGTACTCTTGGTGAAGTTGCCCCCGGTAGCTATAGTCAATTTGCAGAACTCTCTTCCGTGCCAGAGACTCGGGAAGTTCCTGAAGCAACTGAAATGGTGCGTCTCCTAGTAGAAGGCAACGAAACGGTTGTTAGAACGGCTCGCTCCGCTTTTCCAGCAGCAGAACGCGCCAATGATGAAGCGACTGCCGATTTAATTACCGAACGGATGCGCACTCATGAAAAAACGGCTTGGATGCTACGCAGTATGATTGAATAATTCGCATTTTTTCTCCTGATTCCAACAGTTGCAAGTTAGGGCGGACAAGAGTTCGCCCATTTTTGTTTTTACAGTGATATTCTATTAAATGCCAAACTTCTCTCAGAAAGAGCCTTTAATAGACCAGTTTATAAAGAGTCCACTGCTTGCCCCTGCTGCCTATCACTAATCGCTATTATTAAGACATTGGAGGCAGAGTTTACTTTACTATACAACCTGCTCCTTAGATGAAAAATCAATTTGCGTTCAAACTTTTTGGTAGTACCGCTTTATTAGCGACCTTAATTCTTACTTCCATGGGTGCAGCACAAGCAAGCACGAATCCTTCTAATGAAGAAACAGTTCAAGCTCAAACCGAAACCATTTCTGAAAAAAATGTCCGAACTGGATTAAGAGGTAGCTACATTGGTGGTGGCGGTGGATATGGAAGTCGCTTAAATGATGATGTTAACAACAATAATTTTGTTGGTAACGCACAAGGGCGTTTAACCATGCCTCGTGACTCAGCACGTAACATTCCTTTTTCGTTACGGGGTTCTTTAGGATTTGATGGTAATAATGTCGTTGCAGTTCCTTCAGTTACTTATGACTTAGCTATCAATGATCGCGCCAATATCTATGCAGGGTTAGGTTATTCCATCGTTGGTGGAGATAATGAAATGACTAGCCTTGGGGATAAAGACTCTTTAGTCATAAACGGTGGCTTTGAAAGTGTTATCCAAGATAACTTTATTGGTTATACCGATCTCAAATTAGGGACTGAT
The DNA here is from genome assembly GCA_018610095.1 of Halothece sp. MAG. GTDB lineage: Bacteria > Cyanobacteriota > Cyanobacteriia > Cyanobacteriales > Rubidibacteraceae > Halothece. Next base: position 544 of record JAHEOB010000357.1, on the reverse strand, counting down.
AGTTACCAAGATGATCGAGGAAGTGCCCTCAGTATCCAAGCTGGTTTAGGATACCGCTTCTAATCTAATTTTCAGTTAAGTTAAGTCTTTTTGGGTTGGCAAAACCACTCATTAAGACTTAATTTATTGGCGTGCTGCTAAGTAATTTTGCTGCTTAAAATAATTCATATTTTAATAACGTACAAGGAATGGAACCATTGTAAACAGGAATTTTTTGTGAAGTTCTTAAACCAATTTGTTTCGTTAGTTCCTTATTCCCTGATAAAATATAGGCAGTCCAGCCTTTAAATCGTTGTTTTAATATATCCCCCAGTTGCTTATACAAAATGCCTAGTTGTTTGACTTCGCCAATGCGTTTGCCATAGGGAGGGTTACAAATAATAATACCTTGATCGCTTGGAGGTTCTAGTTGAGACAGTTCAGTTTGGGCAAAATTTATTTGTTTGTGTAGGGAACAATTTTTGGCATTGGTTTTCGCTTGTTCTAAAATATCACGATCGCGATCGCGCCCATAAATATTAGCAGGTAATTGTGATCGTTGTTG
>JAHEOB010000356.1 GCA_018610095.1 Halothece sp. MAG | reverse complement strand
TTCTTCTTGTTCAGCAGCCGTTAATTTTTCTCGAATTTGCTGTAGGAAATGTAAAAATTCATCCACATTTAGCCCTGAACCATCATCAAGTTGCCCATCAATGCCGCCGCGACGTTGAAACATCCGCTCCAGCAGCTTAATGGCTTTAGAAACGGATTTTTCATCCACATTCCGATTCGACAGCAACTCCAAAATCCGATAAGGGGATAATTTTTCTAATTCATTTGCCATATCTTGACGAATCTGAGGAAATAAGTCCCAATCCACCAATCCTTGATGACCGCGATTAAGGGCTTCCCCTGCCGCTTCATATTGTTCTTTCCGCCATAATTCTCGTCCTAATTCCCAACAAGATAAAGCTAATGTTAACACCACATCGCGAAATCGTAAATGAGATACTGATTCTTGCTGGGAGGAGGTTGTTTGTTGCGGCTGATAAAACACTTCTGGATGAGCTAACACCCACTCTGCTAACTGGCGAACCCGCTGATATTCCCCTAACTCATATAAGAGTAATAATGCCCCTTGAAACTGGGCTAAGGTATTAATTTTGATAGTAGGCGTTTGCGAGGTAATGGCTAACGGTTCTTGTTCCGTTTTAATTTCAGGTAAGGCAACTTGTTGCCCTTCTACCTTTTCCGTAATGAGTAAATAATGGGCATCATAGTCATTACGTTGTTCTGGATCAGATAATACCTGATAAGCGCGATCGAGCCACTGTTTCCTAGCATCTAACGTTTGTTGAGTATACTCGGAGTGAGGTTTTTGGCGAACTCGATCCTGATAAGCCTGCTCAATTTGGTCCGCACTCGCTTGTAAAGGCAGACCAATAATTCGATAATAGTCGAGCGGAATGCGCACGGTTTACTTCCCCAGCATCAAGCAGTTATTATCCATTCTAGAAACTAACATTACTGTTTCATGGGTCATCCCTTGCTGGTTTCCCATCATAGAAATGGTATTAATATCAACCACTTAGTTCAATCCTTCTGATCTGTCAACATTATCTTGACACCTTATCAGTTACCCGTTTGATTGCAATGGGTGTCACGATCACTGATAACGCCATTGCTAAAATAAATCTACTTTAATTGACCTAAGATATTACTCATTCTGATCTATCTCAATCAAGTTGGAATGAGACTCCCTTGTTAACCTTATTGTCGAAATCATTCAAAATCTATGGTTGCTGAACGAACTTTACCCACTTTCCGGCCTCAAAGCACCCAAATTACCCGTGAACAGGGATTAATCCTTTATGAGGATATGACGTTGGGACGCTTGTTTGAAGACAAGTGTGCCGAAATGTACTACCGCGGAAAAATGTTTGGCTTTGTTCACCTCTATAATGGTCAAGAAGCCGTTTCTACAGGCGTCATTAAAGCCTTACGTCAAGGTGAAGATTACGTTAGCAGTACCTATCGTGATCACGTTCATGCTCTCAGTGTGGGCGTTCCTCCCAAAGAAGTCATGGCGGAATTATTTGGCAAAGAAACAGGCTGCAGCAAAGGTCGCGGTGGCTCAATGCACTTATTTTCCGCCCCTCATCGGCTCTTAGGAGGATATGCCTTTGTTGCAGAAGGGATTCCCGTGGCGACAGGGGTAGCCTTTCAAACCAAATATCGTCGCGAGGTAATGGGCAATGAAAATGCTGACCAAGTCACTGCTTGCTTTTTTGGGGATGGGGCAACCAATAATGGTCAGTTTTTTGAATGCTTGAATATGGCTACGTTATGGAACTTGCCTATTGTGTTTGTGGTGGAAAATAATAAATGGGCCATTGGAATGGCTCACGATCGCGCCACGGCCCAACCAGAAATTTATAAAAAAGCCAGTGCTTTTGGCATGGAAGGCGTTGAAGTGGATGGCATGGATGTGTTAGCGGTTCGGGCGGCTGCCGAACAAGCCATTGCTAGGGCTCGGGCTGGAGAAGGTCCCACTTTAATTGAAACCCTCACCTATCGCTTCCGGGGTCACTCCCTTGCTGATCCCGATGAGGTACGCCCAGACGAAGAAAAAGATGCTTGGATGGCACGGGATCCCTTGAAAAAATTTGCTGGTTATCTCCTGGAGCAAAATTTAGCCACCCAACAAGAACTGTCTGAAATTGATGAGAAAGTTCAGCATCAAATTGATGAAGCAGTTACCTATGCTGAATCGAGTCCTGAACCCGATCCCAAAGATTTACACCGTTATATCTTTGCGGATGAGGATGATGAGTAATTAAAGCGCTAACGTAGGGGCGTTTCTTACCACGTCTCTACGTTACTTCTAATAGGGGCAATAGTAAGGTAACGAAATAATAGACTAATGGGGCAGTAAAGACATAACTATCCGTGCGGTCTAAAATTCCGCCATGGCCAGGGATTAATTGTCCTGAATCTTTCACTCCCGCATCCCGTTTTAACATGGATTCGGTTAAATCCCCCAGCAAGCTGGTAAGTCCAATCATAACCCCTAATAACAGTCCTGTTGCCCACCAAACTTCCCAATGAAGAAACCAAGCTCCCCCTTCCGCGATCGCCATACTGCCTAAAAAGCCAAAAAAGGCTCCTTCAACGGTCTTTTTAGGACTAATTTCCGATAAGCGCGTTTTTCCTAACAGTTTTCCCATGACGTAAGCCCCAATATCGGCAGCCCAAATACAGCCAAACGCCAATAAGGTTAAGGTTAATCCTTGAGAAGCATAGGGGAGTTCCCACCAACCCCCTTGCCAGCCTTGAAAGGGAAAACCGATCTCAATGGTCTCATCCAAACTAATGCGTAAGCGAATCCAATAGCTAGGCAGGTACCCCCCGTAAAATAATCCTAATAAGGATGTGGCAATGTCAGCAATGGTGGAAATTTTCGGCAAAAACAGTAAATAAAAACAAATTAATGTCCCTGCTACGGGAAACATGGCATCGGTTAACTCAGGGGCAATAGTGGCTGTTATTAATAAAAGCTGTGACACCAGTAAGGTCGTTTTTGCTGCTGGTTCAATTCCTTTAGCGCGAACCAGTTGAAAATATTCCAATTGCCCTAAAAAGACAATGACCCCAAATCCAACCGTAAAATACCACCCACCCAAGATAATGATTCCTAAGGCGGTGACAATGGCAATAATGGCGCTAATTAATCGACTCCAAGACATATAAAGATTACTGAGCTAGGGGGATATCTCTCCATGTTAAATGGGACAGTTCCTTGAATATTTAACCATGATCACGCTTATTTTAATTAGCCGTCGTCAGAAGTCTCCCGACATCATCTTTAATTTGACGGGAGTCGTTCACAAATCTCATCAATATGAGTTGCCATTTTGCGATAAATTATTCTCAGCCCCCTTCTGTTCTCATTAAGGTCATTGTTATGTTAGCCTTTCTGCCAAAGATGAGGGGAGTAGCTGACAACAGCACAAATCCCAGTTAGCAACCCGAGGAGATTGATCAATGACAGTCTGCGAGTATCAACCTGGTTTAGAAGGAATTCCTGCAGCCCGCTCTAAAATTAGTTATGTTGACGGTCAAAAAGGAATTTTAGAATACCAAGGGATTCCCATTGAACAACTCGCAGCCCAAAGTAATTTTTTGGAAACTGCTTATTTATTAATTTGGGGAGAACTTCCGTCCAAAGCAGCGTTAGAAGACTTTGAACAAGACGTGCGCGATCATCGGCGCATTAAATACCGTATTCGGGATATGATGAAATGTTTTCCCGAATCAGGTCACCCTATGGATGCCCTTCAAGCTTGTGCAGCAGCATTAGGGTTATTCTATTCCCGTCGAACCTTGGATGATCCAGACTATGTTTGGGAAGCTGTGGTGCGTATCCTTGCCAAAATTCCCACCATGGTCGCTGCATTTGAATTAATGCGAAATGGCAATGATCCCGTTACGCCTCGGGAGGATCTCGATTATGCCAGTAATTTTTTATATATGTTGACCGAGCGGGAACCCGATCCCTTTGCTGCTCAGGTATTTGATGTTTGTTTAACCCTCCATGCCGAACATACCATTAATGCTTCCACGTTCTCGGCAATGGTTACTGCCTCAACCCTCACTGATCCCTATGCCGTGGTGGCATCGGCGGTGGGAACATTAGCCGGTCCCCTTCATGGGGGCGCCAATGAAGAAGTGATTAGTATGTTAGATGAAATTGGGTCAGTGGAAAATGTGCGTCCCTTTGTGGAACAAGCCATTGCCAACAAACAAAGAATTATGGGCTTTGGTCATCGGGTGTATAAAGTGAAAGATCCGCGAGCAACGATTTTACAGCAGTTAGCGGAACAACTCTTTGAAAAAGGTGGCTCTGATCCCTATTACGAGATTGCTGTGGAATTAGAAAAGGTAGTGGAAGAAAAATTAGGTCATAAGGGCATTTATGCTAATGTTGATTTTTATTCAGGATTAGTTTACCGTTATCTGGGGATTCCCAGAGACCTATTTACCCCCATTTTTACCATGGCTCGGGTAGCGGGTTGGTTAGCTCATTGGAAGGAGCAGTTAAGTGTCAATCGCATTTTTCGACCCACCCAAGAGTATGTCGGGGTTCATAATGTTCCTTATGTTCCCATTGAGAAACGCTCCTAACAGGGTTGGGACTCAATCCCAACAGGCTCTGCTATAATAACTTTGATTTAGTGAGATACGAAATCCCAAGCACATTCATTAAACCATGGTTACAGTTGCAATTTTAGCTGCAGGACGGGGCACGCGAATGAAGTCAAGCCTTCCCAAAGTGTTACATCCTTTGGGGGGCAAATCGATGTTGGAGCGAGTGTTAGATAGTTGTTCCTTAATCCAACCCTCGCGCTATTTTGTGGTAGTGGGCTATGAGGCGGAACAAGTGAAAGCTAGTCTTAGTCATCGGGAGAATCTAGAATTTGTTTTGCAAGAACAACAGTTGGGAACGGGGCACGCGGTTCAACAGTTGCTTCCGTTATTACACGATCGCGATGAAGATCTTTTGGTTTTAAATGGCGATGTTCCGCTATTGCGCCCGGAAACCCTGCAACAGTTGCTGAGTACGCATCAACAGCATCACAATGCAGCAACGTTACTCACTACCCAATTATCGAATCCACAAGGATATGGACGGGTTTTCTGTGACCAGAATCAACAGGTGCAAGAAATTATCGAAGAAAAAGACTGTACGCCTCAACAAAAACAGAATCAACGAATTAACGCTGGCATTTATTGTTTTAATTGGGGCAAGCTGGCAGAGATTTTGCCTGAGTTATCAACCCAAAATCAGCAACAGGAATATTATCTAACGGATGTATTTAGTTCGGTGTCTCCTGTAATGGCAATGGATGTGTCAGATGTTCAAGAAATTACAGGGATTAATAACCGCAAACATTTAGCACAGGCGTATGACATTTTACAGGAACGGATTAAAGAGAAATGGTTACTAGCGGGAGTAACCTTAATTAATCCTGACAGTATTACCATTGATGACACGGTGGAATTATCCCCTGAGGTGACCATTGAACCCCAAACCCATCTGCGCGGGAAAACGGTGGTGGCTTCTGGCTGTCGCTTAGGGCCAGGCAGTGTCATTGAAAATACGCAGTTAGGGGAAAATGTAACGGTTTTTTCCTCGGTGTTACGGGATAGTACCATTGAAGCTGGGGCGACCATTGGGCCTTATGCTCATTTACGGGGCAATGTGGCGATTGGTAATGATAGTCGAGTGGGCAATTTTGTGGAAATGAAAAATACTCAAGTGGGAGAAGGAAGTAATGTCGCCCATTTATCTTATTTGGGAGATGCCACTTTAGGCACGGAAGTTAATGTCGGAGCAGGTACGATTACTGCTAACTATGATGGGCGAAATAAGCATCACACTAGCATTGGTAATCAGTGTAAAACTGGCTCCAATAGCGTGTTAGTTGCCCCAGTTAGTTTAGGGGATGAGGTAACGGTTGCTGCGGGATCAGTGGTAACTGATGATGTGGAAGACGATGCCTTAGTTATTGCCCGATCGCGCCAAGTGGTGAAACCGGGGTGGCGATTGAAAGATTCCGCTCAAAGATAGCCATGTTCCGCGAGAAAGGAGCAACTAATATCGTTGTCGTCACGGCTTCGATAATTGAGGAGTTTTTCCACATATTTGCCCAGAATATCGCTTTCGAGATTGACCCAGTCTCCTTCCCGTAAGCTAGAGAGGTTGGTTTCTTGATAGGTTAAGGGAATTACGGCACATTGAAACCAACTACCTTCGGGATCACAATCGGCAATGGTTAAACTAATGCCATTGACGGCAATACTCCCTTTCGGAATTAAATAGGGGGCAATGGTTTGATGCCACTGTTGAGAAGCCCCTGTTAAGGGGGCAAAGGTGATTTCCCAACTGCGATCGCTGGGAACCGATTGTAATAAACGACCCACTCCATCCACATGCCCCATTACAAAATGTCCCCCTAGTTTTGCCCCCACTTTCAGAGAGGGTTCAAGATTGACATAACCACTGCTTTCGCTGCGATGCCCTAAATTGGTTCGTTCTAAGGTTTCAGAAGAGGCGGTGGCAACAAAGCCTTCTGATAAAACCTGCTCCACTGTCAAACAGACACCATCCACAGCAATACTATCGCCGATAACCAGTTCCTTGAGAATGGCACTAGCTTGGGAAGGGGGAATGTTAATCTGAAAGCGATCGCTGCCTTGGGGATAAATGATGCCTTGGGCTTGAATTAATCCGGTAAACACGGGTCAGTGATAATAATAATGGAACCTCCAAACCGATCATTACAAAATATTGCCCTTGATTAAACTAGGAAAACAGAGAAGAAAACAAGTACAATAGGGAGTGATCGGTGTTTATGTTTAGTTTACCGCATCAGCCAAAACCAACATCAATGCTGACAGCAGTGGAAAAGAGGCGAAACTGATGATTGAAATGAACGTTTCTGGAATTGCCTTGGATGGGATTACAAGAAGTCCGATCGCGCTTTTGAAAGATGGTTCAGAACGTCGGGCTTTACCCATTTACATCGGACAAGATCAAGCCAAGGCGATTATGGGTGCCCTGGAAAACCAAACGCCACCGCGCCCGCTTACCCATGATTTAATGGTCAATATCTTTGAAGCCTGGGAAATGAATGTTACCCGCGTGATTATTCATTCCCTAGAAGATAATACCTTTTATGCCCTTTTGTGTTTGCAACAGGGAGAAAATAGCCGTGAAATTGATTGTCGTCCCAGTGACGCGATCGCGATCGCAGTTCGTACTGCCACTCCCATTTGGGTAATGGAAGAAGTCGTTGCAGAAGCCTCCATTCCCGTAGATCGGGATGCCGATGAAGAAGAACAACAAGCCTTCAAAGAGTTTGTTGCCAACGTTAGCCCAGAAGATTTTATTCGCGGTCGTTCCTCCAAAAATAACGAAGAATCCAGTTCCTAATGCACTATCGACGATTTGGACAAACCAATCTCCCCGTCTCGGTTTTTTCTCTAGGAACCATGCGGGGACTCCATAATCCGAGTCAGTTTCAGGAAACCCTAAAAAGCGCGATCGCAGCAGGGATTAACCATATTGAAACCGCCAGTGCCTATGGCGATAGTGAAAAATATATTGGCAATATTCTCCCGCAACTTCCCGTTTCGCGAAGTGAGGTATATTTAACCACGAAACTTCCTCCCACCCCCAATCCTGAGCAAATGGCGGAACGCCTAAACAATAGTTTGCAACGGCTAGAGGTGGATTATGTGGATAATGTTGCCATCCACGGCATTAATACCTGGGAACACCTCAATTGGGTAACGGCAGAGAACGGTTGTTTACCGCCCTTACAGCAAGCCCAAGCGGAAGGAAAAGTGGGTAATATTGGGTTTTCCACTCATGCCCCGTTAGAGATTATTTTGGCAGCCATTAACAGTGGTTATTTTTCCTTTGTCAATCTCCATTACTATTATTTGTGGCAACGGAATGAACCTGCTGTCGCTGCTGCCCAGGAACGGGATATGGGGGTGTTTATTATTTCTCCTACGGATAAAGGCGGACAACTGTACGCTCCACCC
>JAHEOB010000355.1 GCA_018610095.1 Halothece sp. MAG | reverse complement strand
CAATGGTGGGAACTTTGGATTATGAAAAGAGTCAGTATAATCGAGCGTTACAAGCGCGTCGTCAACCGGGTTCTGCCTTTAAGCCCTTTGTGTATTACCAAGCATTTGCCAGTGGTAATTATTCTCCACACTCTATGATTAAAGATACTCCCATGAAATTGCGCGATGGTAACGAATTCTATACACCCAAAAATTATGGTGGTGGTTACTCTGGTGCCATTACGATTCATGAGGCGCTAGAACAATCTCGTAATATCCCTGCGGTCAGATTAGGTCAAAAAGTTGGTCTTGATAATGTCATTTCGACCTTGCGAAATTTGGGAGTAGAAAGCCCATTACGACCTGTTCCATCCCTTCCTCTCGGTTCAATGGAGCTAACCCCAATGGAAATGGCGGGTGCCTATGCCACTTTTGCTAATAACGGTTGGCACTCTGATCCCACTTTAATTATTCGGGTAACTGATAGTGAGGGCGAGATTTTAATGGACAATGTTCCTGAACCAAAGCGAATTTTAGATCCTTGGGCAGTGGCAACGCTGAATCAGGTTTTACAATCGGTGATTCAATCAGGAACGGGAACCAAAGCACAAATTGGTCGTCCTGCTGCTGGCAAAACAGGAACAACTGATTCCGAGCGAGATGTTTGGTTTGTGGGCTACGTTCCGCAATTAGCGACCGCGGTTTGGATTGGCAATGATGATTCTAGGCCTTTAGGATCAGGTATCACTGGTGGTGAATATGCTGCTCCCGTGTGGCGTCGATTTATGCAGCGTGCTTTACAAAATGAACCGGTTCAACAATTTCCTTCGCCCAGTCAATACACGCCTCCCCAACCCTAAAATGCTTAGAAGCAGTCTGTTTTAAGAGTGCAACTCTGCTTTCATCCGTTCTAATGTTTGCTGCATTTGGTCAAACATTTGCTGCGGTGTCATTCCAAATTGCCCCAATTGATTTTTGAGTTGCTCCACTGTCATTTGCGCCATGAAATCATCGGAAAGCTCAAATCGCTTCATAAAAATTTTATAACGCTCTAACAGGTCTTCCATGCGTTCAATATAAAGTTTTTTCCCTTCATAGTCGAATTTACCGTATTTACTACCAAGCTCCATTAAAGATTGATATTCTTCAAAGAGTTGTTTTGCTTCTTGTTGGACGACTTCGGAATCAAAAATGCCCATGATAATCTCAGCCCATAAATTGCCATCAATTTTAATTTTAAGGGAATCAAGGTACGCCAGACAATTCGGTTTCCCGTATGATCAACATAGGTGGTATGAAGGATGAAACCATGTGGTTTGACCAACATAAAAGTCAAAAATTAGCGGTTCTTTTGGCAATAGTGGGAGCAGTCACGCCCTTGGCAGGGCTTCATAAGTTTTATTTGCGACAACCGTGGTGGGGGGTCATTTATTTAATCGTATCAGTAATATTGCCAGCAGAAACGGTGGATGAATTCTGGGTGTTTCCTTATTTTGGCATGGCTCAGGTTGCCAGTTTAGTGGAAGGATTGTGGTATTTTTGGCAGTCGGAAGCCATGTTTAAGGAACGTTTTGGTAGGACTTGTGAGTCATCGAGACTGAATCCTCATCTGGTGGGAGAAACAACAGAAGCAATTCGCAAACTAGATCAGTTGCGAGCGGAAGGGTTATTGTCCGAATATGAATTTGAACAACAACGTCGTCAATTAGTGGAAGGCATTCGAAAATAACGATGCGATTTCTTAATCCTCGTGTCTTTTGGCTTCGGGCAAAAATCAAAAATGACCCTTACTATCGCTTTCAGTCTTTAGAAGAAGTCGCGATCGCGGCAGAGTTAAATATTCAAATTGAGGTTAATTGGGCAACTGTGGATGATTGGTTACGTCTCCCTGGTATCTCGATCCACCAAGCCCGTACCCTTACCGAGTTAACAGCGGCTGGAGTTCAATTTTTTGGTTTAGAAGATTTGGCTGCTGCTTTAAACGTTCCCTTAAAACGAGTTGAACCCTTAGCCCCCATTCTGAGTTTTTCTTTTCGTGATCCAGAAAGTGCCTTGACTCCCCAGCAATTTAACCCGAATACGGCAACTGCCGAGGAGTTAGCGACGATTCCGTTTTTAGATTCTCAGCTGGCTCAACAAATTGTCGAAAATCGCCAAACTTATGGTAAATATTCCCATTTAGCTGATTTGCAGCAACGCTTAGGGTTCCATCAGCAATTAACTGCCCAATTAATGCACTATCTTCGTTTTTAAGCGATCACTAAATCGCGAATGGGTTGTTGTGTCAAGCATTGCCAATGACAGGTATAGAGATTGGGTTCTTGAATCCCAACACTGGCTAGGGCTGGGGCAGCAGGAAACGGCCAAATGCGATCAAAAATTAATTCCTCATTTTGAAAGCCAAATTGGAGTAAATATACGGCTGGTTGCGCAGCAATTCCTTCTAGTAGGTGATACCCCAAATTATAGAGGGATTGCCGTTGATGATCGGGAAACTCGACGGGTTGTTGATAGGAGTTCGGCATTTGCCCTTCCCCAATCACTTCACCATACATGGGGCCTTTCGTTGTGAGAACAATGGGTAACCAATAGTTCCCATACCACACCGTTTTAATTTGATTCCCCGTTTTAATATTTAACTGCTGTTCTACCCATTGGCGAGTGCCCTGAATATCACGACAGATTTGGAATAATTTAGCTCTGGGAAACTCAAAGTTTGGGGGCAGATCAATGGTTAACGGACAACAAATCCAATTGGGATCGGCTTCATCATAGGAATTATTTTCATCTAAAAGCTGCTGAGCCGCCCTAACTTCAACCATGATGTCGTTTTCATCGGTATTAACCGTCGTGATTGCCTCTTTGAGTGTTGTCATCATTCGATTAGTAACAGGTGAAGCAGTTAAAGAAGTGTTAGACACCTGCTGGGCGTTAATAATGATTAGAACTTTATACATTCCTGTAGCTACCCATTTTCTAAAGTTAGTTTCCTAGAGATTTGGTAAGTCAACGTGGTTATTAGAGTGAGCTTGGCTTCTGGCGGATAAGCGATGATGTAAGTTTTGCAATTGGGTATGCAGTTGTTGATTTTCTGCTTGCAATTGTTTGAGCTTCTCCTTAACCGGTTTCATCTGTTGCAGTTGGGCATGAAGTTGTTGATTTTCAGTTTGCAGTTGTTTCAGTTTGTTTTTCACGGGTTCAAGATGTTTGTAAAACTTTTGACGATACAGTTGCGGTTGATTTTCTAACTCCTCTTGCAGGCTGTGATTTTGTTCGGTAAGCGCTTGGACTCGACTTTGTAATTCATAAATTTCAGCATCACGAGTGGACAGTTGGGCTTGATAAAACTGAAGTTGTTCTTCAATTTCACTAATTTGAGCTTTTAAGCGTTCAACTTGTGATTGATTGGATTCCGATTCCGATTCTAGGTTGCGAGCGGTAAAGTTAGGATTGTCTTTAACAAGCCGAAATAACTCTTGCGAGAGTTGCTCAACCAGTTGGTCTCGCAATTGCAATTCCCCTTTCAGTTGGGAAATTTCAGCTTGCAGGGTTTCGATATTGGAAGATTCAGCCTGACTCACTTGATATCTGTTGGGAAACTCGTTTTCAAAATGTGGTTACAAATGCACTTGCTGATAATTTAGCATTTACCTAGACCGTTAACTCATCAAATCTTAAAATTATGCAACGATTAGTAACAGTGATTGCTTTTGTGATCATTTCACTAATTATGGTGATCATGGCAGTGATCTCGATTCAAAATATTACCGCAATCTCTCTAGAATTTTTAGGTTTCCGTTCCGTAGAAATTCCGTTAGGGGTGTTACTGGCGTTTAGTTTTGCCGTAGGGTTCATATTAGGAGCAATTTTTCCCTTTGTGAAGTTAACCCCGCAACGCACTCAAGACTGGTAGTGGTGGAAAAAATTTGTTGATTTTCAAAGCAATGATTGCAATTTTCGATATACTGTGGGATGGACATTTGTTGAGAGGTGTTATGGAAATCGGACAACAAGTCAAAGTCAAACGATTGCGCGATCGCGTGCCTTCTAAAGTCGTGGATAAACTTGGCAAAGTGGGAACGATTAAAGACTTTAAAATGACTGATGGCAGTGGCGTGGGTGCTGTTGTTGCCTTTGATGATAATTTCACCAGTTGGTTTTTTGAAGATGAATTAGAAGTGGTTTAAACTGAACCCCCATGATTTTAACATTCCTTGGCAAAGGCGGTAGCGGTCGCACCACCATCGCGATCGCGACAGCCTATCGGCTTGCGCAAGAAGGGAAACGAGTGCTATTAGTCACTCAAGACCCCAGCACGGGGTTATTATTAGAAACACCCCTCACTCACGAGCCCACCCTCATCTCCAATCAATTTTGGGGAGTCAATGTTCAAGCAACGACCCTACTAGAACAAAGTTGGGAAGAAGTGAAACGGCTCGAACAGCAATATGTCCGTTCTCCCATTCTCAACAGTGTTTATGGGCAAGAACTGGCAGTTTTACCGGGCATGGATCAAGCCCTTGCTCTCAATGCCCTACGGGAATATTATGAAAGCGGGCAATATGATGTCATCTTATTTGATGGCACAGGAGATTTAACCACACTGCGGATGTTTGCGATTCCGGAACATCTCAGTTGGTATATTCGCCGCTTTCGGGATTTGATCTTAGATTCTGATATTGGACAAGCCATTTCTCCCTTTATCCAACCCATTAGTAGTGCCGTTTTAAATGTTACTTGGACGGCACAGGATTTAAAAGATAACCCCAACGCCAATCAAGCGAACCAATTGCTAGAGAGAGGGAAAACCGCTCTCAGGGAAGGAAAGGTGGGAGGTTATCTGGTGACAGGGGATGATCCCTATAGCATGAAAACAGCGAAATTCCTATGGGGAAGTGCCCAGCAAAGTGGGTTAACCATTGCGGGGGTGTTACTTAACCAAGAAACCAACGTTCGAGAGGTGATTAATTCGGAATTTCATCCGCTTCCCGTGACGCCTTTACCCTCAATTAATCCTAAGGAATGGCAATCGCTAGGCAATGCCCTCCCTGATTTAATCGGTGCCGTTGCTCAAGCCCCTCCCAGTGTTGAAGTGGATGATCAGCAGCGTACGGTTAAAATCTTTCTGCCAGGATTTAGCAAAAAACAGATTAATCTGACTCAACCCAACCATCAACAGGAAATTACTATTGAGGCAGGAGATCAACGCAGAAATATCCCGCTTCCACCGCCATTAAAAGGAAAACCTGTCAAAGGAGCGAAATTTCTAGAAGATGGTCATTTAGTTGTATCGTTTTAATGGTTGAGGACTCAGTAGTCAGTGGCAATTCGCTCTTAAAGGTTGTATTTTACCATAAAGGTAGCGATTCATGAGGGACTGTCGTTGCATTGATCTCCATCAATCCTAACCCCTCGTTAAGCGCAAAGGAATGCGCTAGTAATCGCCGTTTTTGCTACAAAAAAGATTACCAAAGTTGAAGTTTTATAAGGGAACTGCTATGCCTGAATCCACCTCGTCACAAACACCTGAATCCTCAGAAAGTAATACCGGAAAAGCCCGTCAAATGTTGGGGATGAAAGAGGCTTCCAGTGGGGAAACCTCGGTTTGGAAAATTCGTTTGCAATTAATGAAGCCTATTACCTGGATTCCTCTAATTTGGGGGGTGATTTGCGGGGCTGCTTCCTCAGGAGGTTTTCATTGGCAACTGGAAGATATTATTAAAGTTGCTGCTTGTATGCTCCTTTCAGCTCCTTTAATGACCGGTTATACCCAAACTCTCAATGATTTTTACGATCGCGAAATTGATGCCATTAATGAACCATACCGCCCGATTCCCTCAGGTGCCATTTCTGTACCGCAAGTAGTGACACAAATCATTGTTTTATTAGTTGCTGGGTTTGGCGTTGCCTATGGTTTAGATCAGTGGGCGGGAAATTCCTTTCCCAATATCACCATTATTACTCTCATTGGGGCGTTTCTTGCCTATATTTATTCGGCACCCCCGTTGAAACTCAAACAAAATGGTTGGTTAGGAAACTATGCCCTTGGCGCAAGTTATATTGCCCTGCCATGGTGGGCAGGACATTCACTGTTTGGCGATTTAAATGCCACAATTATCATCCTCACCTTAATCTATAGCTTTGCTGGATTAGGAATTGCTGTGGTGAATGATTTTAAGAGTGTCGAAGGCGATCGCAGTTTAGGATTAAAATCCCTTCCTGTGATGTTTGGTGTCGGTGGTGCAGCTTGGATTAGTGTGTTGATGATTGATTTATTTCAAATTGGCATTGCAGGCTATTTAATCAATCTCCAAGAAAACCTCTATGCCACAATTTTACTACTTTTAGTCATTCCGCAAATCACGTTCCAAGATATGTATTTTCTGCGCTCACCATTAGAAAATGATGTGAAATATCAAGCCAGTGCCCAACCCTTTTTAGTATTCGGAATGTTAGTCACTGGTTTAGCTTTGGGACACGCAGGGGTTTAAATTAAGGACAAGGGGCTAAGGAAATAGCCCTTTGTCTGTTCTCTAGAGACGAATGTTTTTAATTTGGCTTCTGGGATCTTCTTTACGGTTCTCCCGAATTTTTTCATACAATTCTCGTTCTGTGGCACTTAAATTTTTGGGTGCAGTAATTTGCAAGCGTACAAATAAGTCTCCTCTGTTTCCTTTGGGATTATTCCACCCTTTTCCGCGTAATCGCAATGACTGTCCAGAACGAACTCCTGCAGGCACTTTCACCGAAACCATACCATCGGGGGTGGGAACATCAATATTACTGCCAAGTGCTGCTTCATCGGGGGTAATAGGAACTTCACACACTAAATTGTCATCTTCAAAACGGAAGAAAGAGTGAGGTTGCAGTTCTACTTTAAGATATAAATCCCCTCGTTTTTGACTATAGGGAGTGGCTCGACCTTTGCCTGGAACACGGATGCGACTCCCCTGTTTGGCACCTCCGGGAATGCGAACATTAATGACTTCATCGCCCACACTCAGACGTTTTTGTACGCCATGGAAGGCTTCACTAAAGGTAAGACGAATCGTTGCTTCCGTATCAGCCCCTGCACCTGCACCTGCACCAGTACCAGCAAACCCAGTGCCAAAATCACTAAAGTCGCTAAAGCCACCTCCAGGTGAGTTACGATAAGTGTAACGGGTTCGTGTCCCACCGCCACCGGTATTAAAGCGTCCTAGCAGTTCATCAATAAATTCTTCAAAGCTGCTATATTGACTAAAGTCAAAACCTCCCATGTCAGTACCAAACCCAGTGGTTCGGGTTCGGAAACCACCACTTCCGCCTCTTTGCTGAAATTGATCGGCTTGTTGCCAATACTGACCAAATTGATCATATTTTTTCCGTTTTTCAGGATCGGAGAGGACTTCGTAGGCTTCGTTAACTTCTTTAAAGCGGTTCTCTGCTTCTTTGTCGTCAGGGTTACGATCAGGATGGTATTTTAGGGCAAGTTTACGATAGGCTTTTTTTATTTCGCTTTCACTGGCATCTTTACTTACGCCGAGAATGGAATAATAATCTTTAAAGTCTGTGGTTGTCATAACTTCCTCTGCTGTAACGTCACTGCCAACGACTGCACGTTAAGAAAATTAATTACAAGAAGGGGCATTATCTCAGCTACAGCCTAGCAAAGTCGAGATGCAAGCAATGTTCGGTTTTTGCTGTCTTAAATAGGGCAATTCACAGAAACTTTATTCAACTTTCCTAATCAAATTTGGTACGATTTAAGCATTGCATTAAGGTTACAAAGCAATGGGCGTCATTATTTTTATCATTATTACCTTGTTGGTTATAATCACAATTATTGCTATCTCAGGCAATCGTAAGTCTGGAGGGAATCCTCCTGGCGGTGGCGGTATTGGCGGTGATTTTGGTGATGGTGGAGATGGTGGTGGCGACGGCGGTGGAAATGGTGGTGGAGATGGCGGTGGTATCTGAAACGGCCCCCGCACTAGTTAAGACCAACCATTTTGGCTTTAGGTGAGGGTATGGGGTGGAACTGTGTCTTTAACAGACTTAATCTGATGTAGCTGATCAAACCATTTTCTGATGTGAGGATAATTCCCTTTCCAATCTTCACCGAGACGTAAATCATAATAGCCAAAGGAACATAAGGCTGAAATATCAGCCATTGACCAACTTTCTCCCCCTAATAAATATTTGGTTTGACTCAGTTGTTCTTCAAAAACTGGGATTAAGCGATCAATTCTTTGTTTTAAAAGGGATTGATACTTGGAAGGTTCTCCCTGATTAAATAACCCTAATATCCAAACATTAATAATGGTATCTCCTAGGGTATCTGCAATTTCTTCCCATTTACGGCAAGCAAACCGTTCTTGAAAAGTTTGGGGACACAAAGCAGGATTCGGATAAGTTTCTTCCAGATATTCGGCAATTAAAGAAGAATCCCAAATGATTGTTCCATCTTCATCCTTTAAGACAGGTACTTTACCAATGGGAGAAAGTTTTAAAAAATAATCAGGTTTCGCACTTAAATTAATTTCTTCTAGTTGATAATCGAGATTTTTTTCAGTTAATAGAATCCGAATTTTACGAGAAAAATTTGATTGGCGGTGATAGTATAAAATCCGAGTCATTCTTGGGATTGGTTTTGCCATCTACGTTTGAGGTGTATGCCCGATCGCGCTTACCTAACTTAACATTCTCCTGTTGGTTGACAAAAATATCAAAAAATCAGTACAGCCGCGATCGCGATGGTAACTTAGTTTTAAAATAGTCAAAATGAGATAGCTTAACACGACTCCGTCTAACAGGAGTATCAAGGATGATCACCTCTAATCTAGATGACAAAAGTTTACAACAGATTCTAACGGCAACTCAAGTAATTGCTGTGGTGGGTCATTCTGATAAACCCTATCGTCCAAGTTATCAAATTGCTCAGTTTTTGCGAGAAAAGGGATATCAAGTGTATCCTGTCAATCCCAATAAGAAAGAAATTAATGGATATCAAAGTTACTCTTCACTAATGGAGATTCCAGCAACAGTGGATTTGGTGAATGTGTTTCGCCGCAGTGAATATTTACCTGAAATAGTTGATAGCGCGATCGCGCAAGAGATAAAAACCGTTTGGGCGCAATCAGGGATTATTCATGAACAAGCTGCCCAAAAAGCTGATGCTGCGGGGTTAACATTGGTGATGGATCGCTGCATTAAAGTGGAATATTCCCGATTAATCGGATAAGGGACATTGACTGTTTTACCAACACTTTTAATCTTGATGTTATTAACAAAAATTAATCAAAACATCTCCATCGACAGATTATTTTTACCTGTAATCCATATTACGATCTAAATAAAACAGATTGATTGGAGTCGATAAGGTTGTTGGAGGAGGAAAGATGGGACGCGCTACATTACCTAATGCCCTTCGTGATTGGTTAAAAACTGCCCTAGACGATTTTCCTCATCCTGTGAAATTAACCTTTTGGGAAGGAGAAACTTTAAAGTTAGGAGAAGCTGGAGATTCTGCAGTGGAATTACATTTTCATCACCCTGGGGTATTACGTTCTTTAGTTTTAAAACGTGACCCGTTAGTATTAAGTGAAGCCTATTTCAATGGGTGGTTTGACTTTGCAGGAGATATCGAAACCATTGTTAACTTAGGGCAGCATTTAGGATGGACAGGATTAAACCGTTCTCAAAGTATTAAGACCTGGTTGCAATCGCTAAAGTTACCCCGCCTACCCTTAAAAACGAATCCAGAACAGGAACATCAAGGAAACGTTCATAGTAAACAGCGCGATCGCGCCGCCATCCAGCACCATTATGACGTTGGGGATGAATTTTATCAACTGTGGCTTGATCCTTGGATGGTCTATTCTTGCGCCCATTTTGATCATCCTTACATGAATCTTGACCAAGCCCAAGAACAAAAATTAGACATTAGTTGTCGAAAACTGAAACTCCAACCGGGAGAAACTCTCCTCGATATCGGTTGTGGTTGGGGGGCAATGTTACGATGGGCTGCTAAATATTATGGGGTTAACGGCTACGGTATTACCCTCAGTGAAAAACAAGTTCAATACAACCAACAAAAGATCAAACAAGAGGGTTTAGCGGATCAGCTAGAAGTTAAATTATTAGACTATCGCGACCTACCCCAAACCCCGACATTTGATAAAATTGTCTCCATTGGCATGGTAGAACACGTTGGTTTAAAACAATATCCTACTTATTTCCAACACGCTTATCAATGTCTCAAACCTGGGGGATTATTTCTTAATCATGGCATTACTGCTACAGATGAATGGAATGGTTCAAGTGTGGGTGAACGATTTATCCATCGTTATATTTTTCCCAATGGAGAATTAGTGCAATTAACTCCCATGTTGCGAGAAGCGGAAAAAGCACGTTGGGAAGTTGTTGATGTGGACAATTGGCGACCTCATTATGCCTTAACGTTACGCAGTTGGGCAAACAATTTAGCCCAAAAAAAAGCGGAAGCTGTTAAATTAATTGGTGAAAAACTTTATCATATTTGGCAATTATATTTGATTGGCTGCGCGATCGGCTTTGAACAAAATCAAATGGGAATTTACCAAACGTTACTCCGTCGTAAAGCTGATGAAAAATGGGATTTACCCTTGGTTCGCCAAGGATGGTTAGTTAACAATTGAGAATTCTCCTGCAATAATCATTACTACTCCCAGAGTTCTTTTTGTTTCCATTCTTTAGGAATTTGGCAAACTTTTTCAGTGCCTTTGGGCTGATAAACTGCTTTTCCTAATTCACGCTTTTTTAGATTGCCAT
>JAHEOB010000354.1 GCA_018610095.1 Halothece sp. MAG | reverse complement strand
TGATAAACGAATCTTAAATTAACTTATTATTGTGTCAGTAAAATGGCAAAAATTGATCAGTCAAACAAGAGTAAACGATTGGTAAAATAAATATGACAATTTACGATTGGTTAGTCATTGGTGGCGGAATAACAGGTGCAAGTTTAGCTTACGAATTGCAATCTCAATTAGGAAATGTTTTATTAATTGATCCCAATCCCCATCAAAAGAATGCCACGCAATATAGCTATGGGGGACTCCCGTTTTGGTTAGGAACGTCTCAAGAAACCCGAGACTTATGTGCCGAAGGAATGAAAATTCATCGTCAACTTCCTGAAATTTTAGATGACGATACAGAATTCCAAGAAATTAATTTATTACTAACCATTAGAAATGATGAATCTCCTGAGGAACTGCTAAAAAACTATCAAGATTGTGAAATTCCACCTCAATTATTAAATGTGGAAGAAACCTGTGAATTAGAACCGTTACTAAATCCTAGCGCGATCGCGGGTGCCATTTATTTTCCCCATGGTCACATTAATCCCAAAAAAACCAACCAAGCCTATTTAAAAACATTTACGCGTATTGGTGGCACCACTCATGAGGAAGCCGTCAATACCCTATTAACCGAAAACGAAAAAGTAGTGGGCGTGCAGACAACCAATCACACCTATTATGCCGATAATATTGTCGTTTGTGCTGGGGGATTCACTCGTCATTTATTGCAACAAGTGGGAATTAAAATTCCAGTTTATTTTACCCATGCCGAACTGTTAGAAACGCCACCCCTGAAACTCAATTTAAATAGTTTAATCATGCCTGCCAATGATCAACGCTTAACCCTAGAACGTGAATCAACCACTGCTGAAAAAGAATTATTATGGGATGAATCAGAACAAGAAATTGCCTCCGCCGTCATTGATCCAGGAGTGGTTCAGTTTCGCGATCGTCATCTTTGTATGGGTCAAATCACCCGCACCATGAGCGATCCCAACGCTGAAGTTGATCCCGCAAGTAGCCAATCTTGGTTACGTCAGGAAATTGGCAAATTATTACCCCCCTTAAAAAATGTCCCCGCGCAATGGCATCACTGCTTAATTGCCTTTACACCAAACAGTCAAGCAAGTGTTGGCAAAGTGGATGATTATGAAGGGATTTATGTTTTCTCAGGTTTTACCAGTACCCTCTTGTTTGCTCCTCCATTAGCAAAACGGTTTGTGGCTTCCATTAAATCTCATTGATCCGTGCCACACCAAGTTTGTTATCTACTCGCCTGTACTTGCATTGGGAAGGGTGATTTGCATCCAAGCCCCACCTGTAGCAGGATGATTTTTAGCTTCAATTGTTCCCCCATGTGCTAGAACAATTTGCCGAGTAATAGATAATCCTAAGCCCGTTCCTGAAGATTGGAACTCGGTAGCTGCAGAGGATGGAATTTGAGCAGAATCATCTCCTTGATAGAGGCGTTCAAATAAATATCGTGTATCTTTTTTCGATAATCCCTTACCCTGATCAATAATATTAATTTGCACCCAATTTTGAGATTGATCCCATTGTTCATCAGAGACTAATGTTTCTACCTTAACCCAAATATCACTTTGGGCAGGGCTATATTTAATCGCATTATCAAATAAATTTAAAAACACTTGAGTTAACCGCGAGTAATCAGCCGTAATAATGACATTACTATCTTGTTGATAATTGAGATGCAATTGTTTTTGTTCTGCTAACGGAGTTAGGGTTTCCCAAGCCGATTCAATCAGTGGACGTAGCGCAAATGATTCTAAATTGAGATATTGCTGGGGCTTTTTTTCTAACTGGGAAATTTCTAACCAATCTTCAACCAATCGAATCAGTCGATTTGCCTCATTAAGCATTTGTTCCACCCAGCGACGTTCTGTTGAAGATGAGAGTCGCGATTGTAAGGCTTCTGCAACCAGACGAATTGAAGTTAGCGGTGTTCGCAATTCATGAGTCAGTTCTGAAAATAATCGATCAGAGCTTTGGGATAAATCGACCAGAGGTTGTTGATTTTCTAAGAAAACTCCCACTTGCTGATTTGGTAAAAGATAACTAGACCCTTTAAGCGCAATAGAGAAAGAATAATTGTGATTTTGATCCGAGTTATCTTGGGAAAAATCGGTGGTACAAAACACCCATTCTAAAACTTGAGATTGTTGTGTATTACGGGTTTGTTGAATTAATTGATCCAGTTCGTAAGAGCGGACTAATTCGAGGAGTAAACGGACTTCCCCTGGTTGCCAACGATGCAGCCGAAGGAGTTGGCGAGCCTGTTGATTACACCAAAGCAAGTGATTTTCAGCATCGACTTGTAAATAGCCAATCGGAGCATGTTCTAGAATTTGTTCCCAAACATCTAATTGCTGTTGTAACTGTTCAATTTGACTTTGATTGCGCAGCATCGCTTGTCGTAAACGGTAACGTAACGACAAAGATACATTTTCATAATCGTGGTCACTAATTTCTTGAAAAAGATGGCGTAGCTGTTGTTGCCACTGTTGATATCGAAACCAATACAGCGCTAATCCAATGGCTAACCCCGCAATAAAAGCCAATATCGTTTTTGCGGTCATGAAAAATTAATAGTATATCCCCTGTATTTAACATAACGATTGCTCAATCATGGGGTTGAATTCTTGACGATTGAATCATGCTTTTACCTAGACTCACCCGATGAAGCGAGAATCTCCTCACTAAAGCTCCGGTTCCTTTAGGAAGAAGGAGTGTCAACCAAAGCGATAGCCAAATCCGCGTACAGTGACTAAATATTGCGGTTGTGAGGGATCAGGTTCTAATTTTTCTCGAAGCCAGCGAATATGAACATCAACCGTTTTTGTATCTCCTAAAAAATCTGGCCCCCAAATTTGTTCAATGAGTTGTTCTCGTGACCAAACCCGTCTGGGAGAACTAATAAATAACTCTAACAGCTTAAATTGTTTAGGAGAGAGAGTAATATCTTGTCCATTAACCCTAACTCGACATTCGTCTGGGAATAAGATAACGTCTTGGTATTGTAACGTTGAGGTTTGGGACTGAGTTGTCAACTGGTTTCGCCTTAATAACGCCCGACAGCGAGCAATAAATTCGGGCATACTAAACGGTTTGGTAATATAGTCATCAGCACCCACTTCTAAACCCAAAACGCGATCGGTTTCACTCCCTTTAGCACTGAGAATTAAAATGGGGATATTATTGCCTTGATAACGTAACCAACGACAAATGTCTAATCCGTTGATTTGTGGTAACATCAAATCCAAGACAATTAAGTCGTAGGGTAATTGCTGGCTACTGGGTTCAACCGTTTGAAGCAATTGTGATGCGGTTCGTCCATCAGTAGCAATTGAGATTTCATAGCCCTCTTCTTGTAGCGATAAAACCAGCATCTCTCGAATTAATTCGTCATCTTCCACCACTAGAATATGAGCAGATTGGGTTAATTCCGAGCTAGAGGAGGTTTTTTGTAAATCTGGAGACAGCATAAAAGTCACTTAAGTTTTAATAGTCTAGATCACATCTACCTTACAATGTTGTCTTCCCACAAAACAATTGATTTTTTTTATAAGGGGAGAGCGTCAAGAGGTTGCGGTAAAAGCCTTAAGTTCTTCCTATTTGGAATTTGTGAATCAGGAATAATCATCTATTGCCCTTCCGTTTCTTGTTGGGATTCGTCTGATTCCTCAGTTTTTCCATACTTGGGTTGTGGCGGAATGGCAGCCACGATCGCGTCGAGAACTTTGTTAACCGAAATAATTTCAATTCCCAAATCATCAGGAAGACTTTGCCCTGTGGGCACGATCGCGCGTTGAAAACCTAATTTCGCAGCTTCTTTTAAACGCAACTCCATTTGGGCAACTAAGCGCACCTGCCCCCCTAATCCCACTTCCCCAATTAATACTGTTCTAGGATCAACAATGCGATCGCGAAAACTTGCCACTACTGCCACAGCAATCCCTAAATCCGCTGCAGGTTCTTCCACTCCTAACCCACCAGCGGTTGCCACATAGGCATCTAATTTGGATAGGGGAATCCCCACTCGCTTTTCCAAAACGGCTAAAATCTGTTGAAGCCGATTATAATCAATCCCAGTGGTAGCGCGACGGGGAGAACTATAACTAGTCGGACTGACTAACGCCTGTAACTCGACCACCAGTGGCCTTGTGCCTTCACAAGCAACCACAATGGCTGTTCCCGGCACGGATTCATCCCGATTTCCCAAAAATAATTCTGACGGATTCTCCACCTCTCGCAAACCATGATCCACCATTTCAAAAACCCCAATTTCATGAGTTGCCCCAAAACGATTTTTCACTGAACGCAACAGCCGGTGTGAAGCGTAGCGATCCCCCTCAAAATAAAGAACCGTATCAACTAAATGCTCCAACACTCTGGGTCCCGCGATCGCGCCTTCTTTGGTAACGTGACCCACAATTAACAAGGTAATATTTTCGCGTTTTGCCATCTGCATTAGGGCAGACGTACATTCTCGCACTTGAGCAACCGAACCCGGTGCTGACGTTAAAGAAGCAAAATATAAGGTTTGAATACTATCTACAATTGCCAAAGTGGGTTTCAGCGATTCCAACTCTCGCAAAATTTCCTCTAAATCGGTTTCTGGCAAAATATAAAGGTTGTCATGACTGGGATTGTCAGGCACATGACCATTGTTATCCGCCGATGGTTCTTCTTCCAGGGGTTGATCACTAGGAATATCGGTTAATCCCACTCCTAAACGGGAAGCCCGTATTTTCACTTGTTGCCCTGATTCTTCTGCTGAAACATATAAGGTATGCTGATTTTTTGCCGTTTGGTGGGCAACTTGTAACAGTAGCGTGGATTTTCCAATACCGGGATCACCACCAATTAACACCAAAGAACCGGGAACAATTCCCCCTCCTAACACCCGATCTAATTCCGCATACCCTGATCGAAAGCGAGGCTGTTCATCATCTTGAATTTGGGAAAATTTTAGTGAAACACGGGGTTGAGGGGGTTCATTTTGACTAACCGAACTTGATGATTGATTGGCGTGCCAGTTAGCACGGGAAGCGTTGGAATTGGGATTGACCACTTGTTCTTCAAGTGTGCCATACATGCCACAACTAGAGCATTTACCAAACCACTGCCGATGATCTGCTCCACAAGCACTGCACACATAGATAACTTTAGTTTTAGACATATTCCATTAATTAAAGTTTTCAAATTATTGCAAATAGTTAAGAATCCCTTCACAGTTTTTAAATCAAACCCGAAATTAGAAATTGATTATTCGATAAACAAGAGATCATTTAGTTGCTAGGATTTCTGTTATAAAGGATATTCTAGAAATAGAAACCTTCAGTAAAACAAGAATAATCCTAATTAGATAGAACGCAATAAGGAGTGTTGAGAAATTTGGAAAATCATAAAGAAACAATTTTAGTGGTAGATGACGAAGCAAGTATTCGTCGTATTTTAGAAACTCGTTTATCCATGATCGGCTACAATGTCGTTACCGCAGCCGATGGCGAAGAAGCGATCGCGACCTTTAATGAAAATGATCCCGATTTAGTGGTTTTAGATGTCATGATGCCAAAATTAGATGGTTATGGCGTTTGTCAGGAACTTCGTAAAGAATCTGACATTCCCATTATTATGCTAACCGCTTTAGGGGATGTTGCTGATCGCATTACTGGGTTAGAACTTGGTGCAGATGATTATGTGGTAAAACCCTTTTCTCCTAAAGAATTGGAAGCCCGTATCCGTTCCGTTCTCAGACGGGTGGATAAAGAAGCAGCTTCAGGCATCCCTAGTTCTGGGGTCATTCAAGTGGGTTCCATTAAAATTGATACCAATCGCCGACAAGTATATAAAGGAGACGAACGCATCCGCTTAACGGGCATGGAATTTAGTCTTCTCGAATTAATGGTGGGGCGATCGGGTGAAGCCTTTTCTCGCTCGGAAATTTTACAAGAAGTTTGGGGCTATACCCCCGAACGTCATGTCGATACCCGAGTGGTTGATGTTCATATTTCTCGATTACGCGCCAAACTAGAAGATGATCCCAGTAATCCGGAACTAATTTTAACTGCGCGGGGAACAGGTTATATGTTCCAGCGAGTTATGGAAGCTGGTGAGGAAAAATCCTAATGGTGAGATTATGACTAGCTCTGATCCCAACTGGTTTTTACGCCTGTTACCCCTCGTGGTTGGGGGGATTGGAGGAACATTATTACTCATTAACCGCTTGAGTACTGCTTCTTTAACCTCATCGCAAGCCCGTTCTGATGCCCTTGGCATTTTTCTGAGCGCGATGTTAATTTTAGTCGGACTATTGTGGCAGCGCGTGCAGCCTCGTCCCCCTGAAGCGGTGGAGTTAATCGGGGAAGAAGGATTTGAATTAGCAGAACAGTTACCTGAAGAAGTGAAAACGGAACTAGCTTGGGCATCTCATTTATTATTAACCAATACGGCAACGCGATCGCTGGTTCTTTATTATCGAGGAAACGTCTTATTACGTCGGGGCATTTTAGGCAAAAATCCTAACGTCGAACCGGGAACCATTCTCAATCAAGTTTTACAAAAACAAAAGCCAGTTTATTTAGTGAATCTCAAACTCTATCCAGGGCGGGTGGAATTTGATTATCTTCCTAAAAATACTCAAGCTGTGATTTGTCAGCCCGTTGGCAAAGAAGGGGCATTAATTTTAGCAGCCAATGCGCCTCGCAGTTATACTAAGCAAGATGAAAATTGGGTCGAAGGGATTGCCGATAAATTAGGATATACCCTTTCTAAGACAGAATTATCGGTGGAAAATTAATGTTATTACGATTAATTAAAAAAATTAGCGTGATTACCTTCGACAAATGGCGGAGCTTGGCTTATAATTTATCTTCCCAAAACGACTGTGCAATTTTTCCAATTAATAGATAATCATTATCCAATTGTTCCCAATTCATCTGTTCTAATATTAATGCCTCATTCATTTGCGTCAATCCCAATTCTCCAATTGGGCCAGGGGCTGTTACGCCACCAATAATTTTTGGGGCAATAAATGCCATAATCGTTTGCACCGCTCCTTCATTAATAGCACGGGCACCTAACGTTCCACCACATTCCCATAACACCTTGGCTAACCCTCTTTGGTAAAGATATTGCATCACCGCTTTTGGCGTTAAAGGAGATAATTGCACCACTTCTACCCCCTTTTGTTCTAACGTTTTTTGTTGTTCTACATTTTCCGTTTCAGTTAACACTAAAGTAGCTGCTTCATCCGTTTGAAAAATTCGAGCTTGTGGCGGTAAATTAAACGTTCGCGTCATAATAATTCGTAAGGGATTATGATCGCTTTTGCCATGAGTGGTTAAATAAGGGTTATCTTGACGTACTGTATTCCCACCAATAATGACGCCATCACAGCGCGATCGCTGTTCATACACTCGGTTTCGGGCAGCAACATCGGTTACCCAAGCACTATGACCAATTGTCGTTGCAATTTTTCCATCTAAGGTCATAGCATATTTGAAAATGCCAAACGGTCGTTGATAAAGAACTCGTTGGATAAATCCTGCATTGAGTTCGCGGCAGGCGTGCTCTTCAACCCCAACCATTACTGTAATACCCGCTTGTTCTAGACGTTCTTTTCCCCCAGAAGCAGTGACATTGGGATCAGCCATTCCCATCACGACCGTCGCAATTCTAGCCTCAATAATGGCTTGTGAACAAGGAGGAGTATGCCCATAATGATTACAAGGTTCTAAGTTGACATAAAGGGTTGCACCCACACTGTCTTCTCCTGCTTGATTTAGGGCAAAAACTTCGGCATGGGGATGTCCGATTCCAGGATGATATCCTTCTCCCACGATTGTTCCATTCTTCACAACAACTGCACCCACTAAAGGATTCGGTGACGTTTTTCCCATCCCTTGATAGGCCAGTTGCAAACAACGTTGCATCATTGCTTGATCAAATGGGCTACCGATGACAGTTAAGGTGGTTGAATTGTCCATTTGCGTAAATCAGTGTTGTAAGTGTTAACGATTTAAGGGTGATTCTATAAGTTTTTCTAATAAAAAAATTGCTAATTCCCCTAGCAAACTTATGTAAAACTTGCTAATCTGAAATAGACATTGTAGAAATGTCCTTCCTGAAACAGTAATTTATGATTCTAGAAACTGCTCCTACCCCCAAAACCCTTGTTAAGCGGGGTCAACAACCTCAAGTGCGAACCCTCTTTTGTGATTTTGATGGGCCATTAGTGGATGTTTCAGATCGCTACTATCATACCTATCAATTGGCACTTGCCAATACCTTTGATTATTACCGTGAAAAAGGGCAACCGTTATATCTAACTCCGCTCGATAAGGCGCAATTTTGGCAAATGAAGCAACAACGAATCTCAGATGAACAAATTGCATCCTGTTCGGGATTACAAGATGAACATATTTCCTATTTTCTTCAACAAGTGTCGGGAATTGTCAATGATTGTTCCTTATTGGAAAAAGATAAATTCCATCAGGGTGTTCATTGGGCGTTAGCATTACTTCATTCCCAAGGCGTGCAGTTGGTTTTAGTCACCCTTCGTTGCCAAGATCAAGTTCGGCAAATCTTAACCAATTATGGCTTATTACGGCTGTTTCAAGGCGTTTATGGAACCAGTGATGAAACCGCAGCCTATGGGAATAATATTGAGTGTAAAACGGGGCTTTTAAAACAAGCCTTGCAAGAACAAGCAGATGGAAAAGGGGTTATGGTAGGGGATACTGAAGCCGATATTTTAGCAGCAAAAGCAGTTGGGATGCCCGCGATCGCGCTAACTTGTGGTATTCGGAGTTTCGAGTATCTCCAGCAATTTGAACCCGATTATATTTGCCATGATTTATTATCCACTGCTTATCACCTTTTATGGACAAGCAATCCCACTGCCAATTAGTTTGATTTATTTAACCATTCCCAACAATGATTCAAGGGATAATAAACAATCGGCGCCCACAAACTACTGAGTAAAGCAGAAACAAGGGTGGCTTGTTGATGTTGTTCCCAAATTAGAACTAAACGGGAAAAATCTTGTAACGTATATTGAATTGCTGTAAACGTTTCTGCCACAACAGCCATGGCAAAGACAATCAGTGCAATGGAAATAAAATCTTCCTGAATATAGCGATCCTTATCAATGCAGCCTGTCAAAAAGCCCACTAACCCTAAACTAAAAATATGAGAAGGACCCGATAAGGTCATGCCATCTTGAATCAACCCAGCTGCAATTCCCCCAATCATGCCCGGCAATGGCGGCTGTTTAATACTCCAAGCAACCACCCAAATTAATAACCAATGCGTTCCCAATCCTAATAAAACCGTCCCTGGAATTCGAGTCGGCAACAGTAAGGCACACCCTAATAATGACATTAAGGTAATCAGGCTGCTGAGGATAGAACGCTGAGTTGATGATAATTGATTAAATTGTGGCAAAAGCAACGGCGTTTCTGTTCCAACAAAACTTCCCTCTCCTATTATGGGGAGAAGGAAGGGGATTGAGAAAAAATTTCTTGATAATCACTGTTAATCGGTAATTGCTTTTAATAACACTTCTGATAAGGAACGATTTCCCATTTCAGCCATGGTAATCGTATCCACGATATCAAATTTTGCCCCTGCCTCTAATAATTGATCATCAAGGGCTTTTAAGTATTCCCTTACTTTGGGATCATTTCCCACTTGAATTAAGGAAATCCCCAACTCTTGACTACTATCCAAACGTTGAGAGGCTTCAATAATTAAGCGAATTACCCCTTTGCGATCTTCCGGTTCGCCATCAGTAATAATTAAGATCGTTTCCCCATTGGGTTTGGTTTTTCCTTGTGCTTTACGCTGGAAATAATTTTCGATCGCGTCTTCTAAAACACTAACTAAATCCGTTTTTCCCATGGGATCATTTTCCGCATAAATTTGGCTGACGCGATCCGAGGTGACATGATCGTATCGCTTAAACCGACTGGAAAATAGATAAACGGTAATCCCATCAGGATCGTAGTTTTCACATTTTTTGGCTAGGGCATAAGTTGACTCTTGCGCCGCTTCCCAACGAGATTGCCCCTCCGCTTGATCTTGGGTGGACATACTTTGGCTTTTGTCAATAATTAGGGTATAGTCGCGATCGCGAATCAGTGACTGTTCATCCATAAGCCGTTTACCTCTCCACTCCTTAGCAAGTTAGCTTTTTGTTATGCCGCCATTAATAAACTGGATAACGATTGCCAACGGAAAGCGCGATCGCCTCCCAGTTCAACCACAATTTTGACTCTAGAATCAATTTCGTGAAATTTCGCCAGATAACTTAATTCTTGACGCGATAACACAAATCCTTCAACTAACCACAACACTAATCCCTTTTTATTTTGAGGAAGCATTTCTAATTGAGAATCGACAATGGGCGGTAAAAAATAAACATCTCCCACCGCTGCTGTTTGACCAATATTTTTCTTGCCTAAGTGAGCATGACGTACACCGTGGACATCTTTCAGATAAGAGGCTAAATCCCCTAACCCTTTGGCTGATAACTGCAGTGTGGCATATCCTTTAGTGCGTAAGCGACGTCGATACCGTCCTTCAAATCCGCCTTCTAAGGGAGCGTAAACGCCGACTGCACCCGTTGTTTCCAAATCACGAATAAATTGATTACCAGTAGTTAATAATGGCATGGTTCCCTTTCCAATGATGACTCATTCTGAACTTTATCTTAACGTGAGTGGGAATACCTCGCCGAGGGCGAAGTGAGGCGAAGATCAAAGCCAACTGTGCATCGTTTGTGCCATTGGCAAGGCTTGGATTATAGACTGGGTAAGGGAAAATTTTGAATCGTAACGTAAGGACTCTGCAATTTGACCATTAACCTTGCATTATTATTTAAAATTTGGTAATATGCTTGATTGTGACTGAAATGTTCGTAGCCGTTAGCCTCGCTAACCAATTAAAGGAATGGACTTGCAAGAGCTGTCATCATCAGCCAAAGAGTCGGCTGCGAGCAATTTAGGGTGAGTAACTGACTGAGGTTGTCGTTCCGTTAGGATACTGAAGAAGTTTTAATCCCTTTTCTTTAAGTCTTAGCGGGTTTGCAACGACAAAAACAGCCATCTTTCTAAATAAGCAGCTTAAGTTGTCAGTATCATAACACCAACCTCCTTTTTGGTGACAATGATATTGACGCCAACACTGCCCAAGCCATGACCTCAATGCTGATGGAAGCAGTGTGCAGCCCACTAATCTCTGTTTGGGCTGTCAAGCATGGCACTATCAACGTAAACACTATGTCAAAGGGGGTAGCCTGTGTCTGTCGGTTTAATGGGTCAAAAACTGGGAATGACTCAAATTTTTGACCAAGAACAAGGGACAGCGATCCCAGTAACAGTGATTGAAGCAGGTCCTTGTACCATCACTCAAATCAAAACCGAAAGAACGGATGGTTATTGCGCCATACAACTTGGTTATGGCGAAACCAAAGAAAAACGATTGACCAAGCCAGAACGGGGTCATTTAAAAAAAGCCAATGCCCCGAATCTACGTAACTTGAAAGAATACCGAGTTGCTGATCCCAGTAACTATGAATTAGGCCAATCGTTAACCGTGGATGATGCCTTTAGTGAAGGTCAATTAGTCGATATTCGAGGCACCAGTATTGGTCGTGGGTTTGCCGGCTATCAAAAACGTCATAATTTTGCCCGAGGCTCAAAAACGCACGGCTCGAAAAATTATCGTTCCCCTGGTTCAGTGGGTCCTGGAACGACACCGAGTCGAGTTTACCCAGGAACTCGTATGGCAGGACGCATGGGGAATCGAACAGTGACGGCTCGCAAATTAAAAGTACTGCGAGTGGATAGTGAACGAAATTTAATCCTTGTAAAAGGCTCAATTCCTGGCAAATCAGGGGGATTATTAAGTATTACTCCCAGTAATTTAGTGGGAGTGGCTGCTAATAACTAGCGCAAAAGGACAAGTCAAAAAAAACTATGGTTAACTGTGTTGTGAAAAATTGGGAAGGGGAACAAGTTGGAGAAGCGACTTTAGAGCTAGAAGTTGCCCCACCCGAAACTGCTAACCACATTGTTCATCGGGCAGTGGTTCGACAAATGACCAATGCCCGTCAAGGAAGTGCCTCCACCAAAACCCGTTCTGAAGTGCGAGGTGGGGGGCGCAAACCTTGGCGACAAAAAGGAACTGGTCGCGCTCGTGCTGGATCAATTCGTTCCCCATTATGGCGTGGTGGTGGTGTCATTTTCGGTCCCAAACCTCGGGACTATAACGTCAAAATGAACCGTAAAGAACGACGTTTAGCCCTCAGAACCGCCCTAATGAATCGCGGTGAGGATTTATTAGTGGTGGAACCGTTTAGTGAGCAATTGCCCCAACCCAAAACCAAAGAATTGGCGCAAGCCATGACGCGATGGGGAATTGAGTCTGGCAGCAAAGTATTGATGATTCTTCAGGATTGGTCTGACAATGTTTATTTGTCAGCACGAAACTTGCCCAATGTCAAGTTAATTCCAGCGAATAGCTTAAATATTTACGATATTGTTGCAGCAGACACTATCTTAACTACCCCGAGGGCAATCGAAACCATTCAGGAGGTCTATCGTGACTGAAACCAAAGAACGAGACTTAATTGACTTAGTTCGTAATCCCGTGATTACGGAAAAAGCCACCATTTTGCTCGAAGAGAATAAATATGTGTTTGATGTTGCCAAAAAAGCAACTAAGCCCGATATTAAAGCCGCTATTGAAACCTTATTTGATGTAACGGTTACCAAAGTCAATGTTCAAAATCTGCCCCGTAAGAAACGTCGTATGGGACGATTTATCGGACATAAGCCTCAATATAAACGGGCAATTGTCACCTTAGCCGAGGGAGATAGCATTACGCTGTTCCCTGAAGTATAATTGCGCGATCGCTGTTGTTGTTATCACTAACTATTTATTACTATGCCTACCCGATCTTATCGAGCTTATACCCCAGGACTGCGACAAGCAACGGTTTCTGATTTTCAGGAAGTTACCAAATCGAAACCTGAAAAGTCGCTGACAAAATATAAACATCGCGCTAAAGGACGGAATAATCGCGGTGTCATTACTAGTCGTCGTCGCGGTGGCGGGCACAAACGTCGTTATCGCTTTGTGGATTTTCGTCGCAATAAACATAATATTGCTGGCAAAGTTGCCGCGATCGAATATGATCCCAATCGCAATGCCCGAATTGCCCTAGTTCATTATGAAGATGGGGAAAAACGCTATATTCTATGGCC
Source organism: Halothece sp. MAG (assembly GCA_018610095.1). Classification (GTDB taxonomy): domain Bacteria; phylum Cyanobacteriota; class Cyanobacteriia; order Cyanobacteriales; family Rubidibacteraceae; genus Halothece. Next base: position 7,711 of record JAHEOB010000354.1, on the reverse strand, counting down.
AGCGGGATTAAACGTTGGGGATCAGGTAATTTCAGGAGATAATGTCCCCTTTGAAATTGGCAATGCCGTTCCCTTAAGTCGCATTCCCTTAGGAACAGAAGTTCATAATATTGAAATGGTTGCTGGAAAAGGGGGACAAATGGTGCGGGCTGCCGGAACAGCAGCACAGGTAGTTGCCCGTGAGCAAGGCTATGTCAGTCTAAAACTACCCTCCCGTGAAGTACGAATGGTCAGGGAAGAATGTTTTGCCACCATTGGTCGCGTCGGTAATGCCGATCACCGTAACATCAATTGGGGCAAAGCAGGTCGTAGCCGCCATTTAGGACGGCGACCCAAAGTTAGAGGTAGCGTCATGAATCCTGTCGATCACCCCCATGGTGGTGGTGAAGGTCGCGCTCCCATTGGTCGTCCCAGCCCGCTGACGCCTTGGGGTAAACCCACTGCAGGTAAGAAAACCCGCAAAAAGAAAAATAGTGATAAATTAATTGTTCGTCGTCGTAAAGAATAAGCAAGCAATCCTGATTAAGGAGGTATTCTCATGGCTCGTTCCTTAAAAAAAGGTCCTTATGTGGACGATAAACTGCTAACCAAGATTGAAAAACTCAACGCAGAAAATAAAAAGGAAGTCATTAAAACTTGGAAGCGTGCTTCCACCATTATTCCCCAAATGGTGGGACATACCATTGCCGTTCATAATGGCAAAGAACATGTTCCCATCTTTATTAGTGACCAAATGGTAGGACATAAACTCGGGGAATTTGCGCCTACCCGTACTTTTCGGGGACACGCCAAAGATGACAGAAAAGCGCGAAGATAACATCTAATCCTTTGAGGAAAGCATTATGGCAGTAGATACGAGTACAGAAACCAAAGCGATCGCGCGCTATATCCGAATGTCTCCCCATAAAGTGCGACGGGTATTGGATCAAATTCGCGGTCGCAGTTACCGAGAAGCCCTGATTATTTTGGAATTTATGCCCTATCGAGCCTGTGAACCCATTTCTAAGGTTCTCCGTTCCGCAGCAGCCAATGCCGAACATAATGAAGGGCTCGATCGCGCTAGTTTAGTCATTAGTCAAGCCTACGCTGATGGCGGACCGGCTCTAAAACGGTTCCGTCCCCGTGCCCAAGGGCGAGCGTATCAAATTCGCAAACCCACTTGTCACATTACCATCGCCGTTGCACCCACCACAGAAGAATAAAACACTATGGGACAGAAGATTCATCCAACAGGATTCCGACTTGGCATTACCAAAGATCACCTTTCTTGTTGGTATGCCGATTCCAAGCACTATCCAGAACTGCTACAAGAAGATTACCAAATCCGTAACTATATTGATCAAACCCTAAATAATGCAGGCATTTCGGCAACTCGAATTGAACGCAAAGCCGATCAAATTAGTCTGCAAATTCACACAGCACGCCCAGGAGTAGTTGTGGGACGCGGTGGTAGTGGTATTGAATCGCTACGAGTGGGCTTACAACAACTTCTCGGTGGCAATCGGCAAATTAGCATTAATGTCACTGAAGTGGCACGGGTTGATGCGGATGCAGTCCTCATTGCCGAGTATATTACCCAACAACTGGAACGACGGGTATCGTTTCGTCGGGTAGTGCGTCAAGCCATGCAACGGGCACAAAGAGCAGAAGTCCAAGGCATCAAAATTCAAATCAGTGGACGACTCAATGGCTCAGAAATTGCCCGAACCGAATGGACACGAGACGGACGGGTTCCTTTACATACTCTCCGTGCCGATATTGACTATTCCTACCGAATTGCCGAAACTAATTACGGCATTTTAGGCGTCAAAGTCTGGATATTCCAAGGAGAAATTCTCCCTGAAGACCAAGAGCAACAAATGGCAACCACTCCTCGTCGTCAGCGTCGTCAACAGTTTGAAGACCGTTCTGAGGAAGGTTAATCGGGTTATCCATTTTTTAATAAGGATTCATCATCATGCTCAGTCCCAAACGAACTAAATTTCGGAAACAACAAAGAGGGCGATTAAAAGGGCTTGCCCGCCGAGGCACAACCATTAATTTTGGCGACTATGCCCTGCAAGCCATTGAGCCTGCTTGGATTACCTCACGGCAAATTGAAGCAGCCCGTCGCGCCATCAACCGTTATCTCCGTCGCGGTGGAAAAATCTGGATTCGGATTTTTCCTGATAAACCCATTACCATGCGAGCAGCAGAAACCCGCATGGGGGCTGGAAAAGGAAACCCAGAATATTGGGTCGCTGTGGTCAAACCAGGGCGAATTATGTTTGAAATTGGCGGTGTCAATCACGATGTTGCCCAAGAAGCAATGCGCTTAGCTGCCCAGAAACTGCCTATTAAAACCAAATTTTTGGTACGTGAAGAATAAGGAGGAACGATTATGGCGTTACCAAAAATTGAAGACGCACGCGCTCTTAGTGATGAAGAACTCGCTCAAGAAATTGTTTCCGCCAAACGGGAACTATTTAACTTGCGATTTCAACAGGCAACACGCCAAGAAGATCAAGCCAAACCTCACCAATTTAAACACCTCCGTCGTCGGATTGCTCAATTACTTACCGTCGAACGGGAACGAGAACTTGCCAAAGAAAAACCAACCTCATCCTCATCAAACTAGTGGAGGAATCAATTAACTATGACAACCAAAGAACGCACTGGCGTTGTGGTTAGTAACAAAATGCAGAAAACTGTTGTGGTTGCGGTTGAAAACCGTGCCCCCAGTAAAAGATACGGCAAAACAGTTGTTACCACCAAGCACTATAAAGTCCACGACGAAGAAAATGCTTGTCAAGAGGGCGATCGCGTTCGGATTACCGAAACCCGTCCTCTCTCTAAAACCAAACGCTGGACAGTTGCCTCCATTATTGAATCTGTTAGCGGTAAAAAATCACCCCAAGCTATTTCATCAGAAAGTGACCAACAATGATCCAACAAGAATCTGTTTTGAAAGTTGCCGACAATAGTGGCGCTCGTGAAATCCAATGCCTGCGTGTCATGCGAGCGGGGAACTGTGCCTATGCCCGCATTGGGGATGTGATAATTGCAGTGGTTAAAGAAGCACTCCCCAACATGCAGATCAAAAAATCCGAGATCATTCGAGCTGTTATTGTTCGCACTCGCTACCCTGAACGTCGAGACAGTGGCATGACCATTCGCTTTGATGACAATGCTGCTGTAGTCATCAACAATGAAAATAACCCCAGAGGAACACGTGTCTTTGGGCCAGTTGCCCGAGAACTCCGTGATAAAAACTTTACCAAAATTGTCTCGTTAGCACCGGAGGTTCTGTAAAATGCCCAAAAAAAATCGCAGCCAATCCCTTCCCAAAGCGTATAAAATGCACGTCAAAAAAGGGGATACGGTACAAGTAATCTCAGGGAAAGATAAAGGCAAAGTTGGAGAAATCCAACGGGTTATCCCCACTGAATCCAAAGTGGTGGTAGAAGGCGTTAATGTCCGTACTAAACACTCCAAACCCACTCAGGAAGGAGAAAAAGGACAAATCCTTACCTTTGAGGCGCCCATTCATAGCTCCAACGTCATGCTTTATTCCAACAAAGAATCTTGTGCCTCTCGTATCAGTTATACCTACACTGACGACGGACGCAAAGTAAGAATGCTGAAAAAAACTGGCGAAATTATTGATTAATGATGGGGAACTCCCTGACCAAGCCCAGGGAAGTGAATTGAAAAGCTATGACACAACGACTCAAAAGCATTTATCGAGAAACCATTGTTCCGCAACTCCAACAAGAGTTCGGTTATCGCAATATCCACCAAATCCCAAAAATCGACAAAATTACTGTCAATCGTGGCCTCGGGGAAGCATCTCAAAACGCCAAAGCCCTAGAATCTTCCATGAATGAAATTGCCACCATTACAGGGCAAAAACCGGTGGTGACCCGAGCCAAAAAACCCATTGCCGGGTTTAAAATCCGTAAAGGAATGCCGGTGGGGGTCATGGCAACCCTACGCCGAGAACGGATGTACGCGTTTCTAGACCGACTCATTAACGTTGCCCTACCTCGGATCCGAGACTTTCGTGGTGTTAGTCCTCGCAGTTTTGATGGGCGTGGTAACTACAACTTGGGATTACAGGAGCAAATCCTGTTCCCCGAAATTGAATACGACAGCATTGATCAAGTTCGTGGCATGGATATTGCCATTATTACCACCGCCGAAACCGATGAAGAAGGTCGCGCCCTACTCCGAGCAATGGGGATGCCCTTCCAAGAAAAATAATAATGTGTGTACTCTAAGCAGGAGGGAAAACAACAACTAATGGCATCGCGAGACACCATTTCTGATATGCTGACGCGGATTCGCAATGCGTGCATGGTGCAACATGAAACCACAGTTGTACCATCCAATAAAATGAACCGCAGTATTGCCCGCGTTCTTAAAGAAGAAGGATTCATCGACCACTATGAAGAAGTGGGTGAAGGCGTCAAACGACAGGTTGTGATCTCTTTGCGATATAAAGGTCGCAATCGTAAACCAATTATTAAACAATTAACCCGTGTCAGCCGACCGGGATTGAGAGTTTATTCCAACCATAAACAATTACCTCGCGTCTTAGGCGGAATCGGTATTGCCATTATTTCCACCTCCAGTGGCATCATGACCGATCGCGAAGCCCGAAAACGAGGAATTGGTGGGGAAGTTCTCTGTTATGTCTGGTAAATCGATTCATCAAGGAGCCGTTAATCATGTCACGGATTGGTACACTACCGATCACCATTCCTTCTCAAGTGGAAGTCAACATTGATGGGAAAATGGTAACGGTCAAAGGACCGAAAGGGGAATTGCAACAACAGTTGCCCGACTTTGTCACCTTAGAACAACAAGAGACTCAACTGGTAGTCAATCGGGTTAATGATTCCCGTAAAGCCCGAGAACGTCATGGTTTAGCCCGAACGCTAGTTGCCAACATGGTTCATGGCGTATCCCAAGGGTTTGAACGACGATTACAACTCCAAGGCGTGGGGTATCGGGCACAAGTCCAAGGACAAAAGTTAATCTTGAATGTAGGGTTTAGCCATCCTGTGGAAATTGAGCCCCCAGAAGATATCCAAATTTCAGTGGAAAGAAATACTGAAATTATTGTCAGTGGCATTAACAAAGAAATTGTCGGCAATATTAGTGCCAAAATTCGAGGCGTTCGTCCTCCTGAACCCTACAAAGGAAAAGGCATTCGCTATCAGGATGAAAAAGTCCGACAAAAAGCTGGTAAAGCAGGGAAATAATTAACCATGAAATATAATCGCAGACAACTGAGAAAAAAACGTCAGTATCGCATTCGACGAAAACTTCACGGCACAGCGGATCGCCCTCGTTTATCAGTATTTCGGTCTCATCAGCACATCTATGCGCAAGTGATTGATGATAATCAACAACATACGTTAGTATCCGCTTCCACCGTTGATCGCAACTTACGCCAAACCCTCAATGCCGCTACCCGAACTTGTGAAGCGTCTGCTGAGGTGGGAAAAGTCGTGGCTCAACGGGCGTTAGAGCAAGGGATTGAGCAAGTGGTGTTTGACCGGGGCGGAAACAAGTATCATGGACGCATTCGTAGCCTTGCTGAGGCAGCAAGAGAAGCTGGACTCAACTTTTAAAATTAAGGAGAAGTTATGGCAAAGCGTAATCAAAATAAAAGAGACGACAGCCAATTTCAAGAGCGCGTCATTCAAATTCGACGCGTAAGTAAGGTCGTTAAAGGCGGTAAAAAACTCAGCTTCCGCGCGATCGTTATCGTGGGCAATGATCGCGGAGAAGTTGGTGCTGGTGTTGGCAAAGCAGGAGATGTCATTGGTGCGGTTCGTAAAGGCGTAGCTGATGCCAAAAAAGACATTGTCGAGGTGCCACTGACTAAAACCAATTCTATCCCCCATCGTGCCAATGGCGTTGCTGGTGGAGCTAAAGTTATGATGCGTCCTGCTGCTCCTGGTTCAGGAGTGATTGCTGGTGGTGCCGTTCGCACGGTACTAGAATTGGCAGGGGTGAAAAACGTTCTGGCTAAACAATTAGGGTCTCAAAATCCGCTGAATAATGCTCGAGCTGCCATCGATGCTTTGGATTCCTTAAGGACGTTCAAAGATGTTGCCCAAGAGCGGGACATTCCATTAGAGCAAATTTTCTCCTAACTGCTAATTAAGTGATTCAAAGATAGGAAAAACACTATGAAATTACACGAATTACAACCGAAAAAAGGGTCTCGCAAAAACGGTCGCCGTTTAGGGCGGGGACGTTCTGCTGGCAAAGGTGTCAGTTGTGGCAAAGGCATGCGAGGTCAAAAAGCTCGCTCGGGTTCTGGTCCCATGCGTGGCTTTGAAGGGGGACAAATGCCCCTTTATCGCCGTGTTCCTAAACTAAAGCACTTTCCGTTGATTAATCCCAAAAGCTATACCACAATTAATGTTGGTGAGTTAGCAGGATTAGAAGCCCATACTGAAGTCACCCTAGAACAGTTAATGGAAGCAGGTCTGGTGACCCAAAAGCGCGGACCGTTGAAATTATTAGGTGATGGTGAACTTAATATCCCACTACAAGTTAAGGCAGGGGCTTTTACGAAAACAGCCCGCCAAAAAATTGAATCCGCAGGGGGTAGCTGTGAGATCGTGGGTTAAGCTATTTAATAAGCAACGCCTTATTTGAAAAAAAATTACAATCGGGGATATTCATGGTTGTCAGTCGCGAAAGAACCCCAAACGCACAAGAAACGTTTATGCAAATGGCGCGAGCGGCTGGTTTAAGAAGTCGCTTGTTAATTACCGTTGGCCTAATTTTACTGGTTCGATTAGGTGTTTGGATTCCCATACCAGGAATTGATCGAGCTAAATTTGCTGAGGTAGTAGAAGGAAGTCCTATCTCTGGTTTTTTAAATTTTCTGTCTGGTGGCGGCTTTTCAGCAGTTGGCATTTTTGCATTAGGCATTCTTCCCTATATTAATGCCTCCATTATTATGCAATTGCTAACAGCTGGGATTCCCTATTTAGAAAATTTACAAAAAAATGAAGGAGAGGCAGGACGACGGAAAATTTCCCAAATTACTCGCTATGTTGCCCTTGCCTCAGCCGTTTTTAATGGGTTTGGTTTAGCTACTTTTGTCCAAAATTCAGGTGCTGCTTATGAGCCTGGGATTCTGTTTCTATTGGAAACCGTCATTGCTCTCAGTGCCGGTTCGATGTTTGTGATTTGGGTAGCAGAATTGATCACCGAACGGGGAATTGGCAATGGTCCTTCTTTATTAATCTTTGTTAATATTGTTGCCATTTTACCGAGTGTTTTAGGAGATACGATTCAATTTGCGCAACAAGGGGGTCGAGAAGCCGTTGCCCAAGTTGTTATTCTCGGTTTAGTCTTTATTGCGATGATTGTGGGAATTGTATTTGTTCAAGAAGGAACTCGACGAATCCCCATTGTTTCGGCACGTCGGCAAGTGGGACGAAGACTATATCGAGAACGTACCAGCTACTTACCTTTGCGATTAAATCAAGGGGGCGTACTACCGATTATCTTTGCTTCCACTCTACTGATTTTACCTCAAACCCTTGCACAGTTTACCCAAGGAGGCGGTGAACAAACGGGTGTTATGGGTTCCCTTAATCAATTTCTGGTACAAATTGCTAACTATCTTAATCCCAATGGTCCTACCCCTTGGGTTTATGTCTCAGTTTATTTGTTACTGATTCTATTCTTTAGTTACTTC
>JAHEOB010000353.1 GCA_018610095.1 Halothece sp. MAG | reverse complement strand
TCACAGGCATGCCCATTCAACCTAATAAAGCGATTGTGGGGGCAAATGCTTTCGCCCATGAATCAGGAATTCACCAAGATGGGGTTCTCAAGAACAAGCAAACTTATGAAATTATCGATGCCGAATCTATTGGTTGGACCAGTAACCATATTATTCTGGGTAAACATTCAGGACGTAATGCCTTTGCCAGCCGTCTGCGAGAATTAGGTTATGAACTTTCCGAGACGGAATTAAATAAAGCCTTTTTGCGATTTAAAGACGTTGCCGATAAGAAAAAAGTCGTTACCGATTGGGATTTAGAAGCCATTGTCAATGACGAAACCCAACAAGCCCCGACCATCTATGGTTTAGAATTAGTGCAAGTGTCCTGTGGCGATCATGCCCGTCCCACTGCAACCGTCACCATTCGTGGGCCTGAAGGAGAAGAATTAACTGATGCCGCTATTGGGACTGGCCCTGTCGATGCTGTCTATCAAGCTATCAACCGAGTGGTTAATCTTCCCAACGAGTTACTTGAATATTCTGTCAATTCGGTTACCGAAGGACTCGATGCCATGGGCGAAGTCACGATTCGCCTGCGTCACGAAGGGAAACTGTATTCCGGGCATTCTGCCAATACCGATGTCATTGTGGCTTCAGCACAAGCCTATGTTAATGCTCTAAATCGTCTGTCGGCCGAATTGCAACAAGGAAATAAAGTCAATCCCCAAACCAGTGTGAGCGTCAATTAACTTAGCGTTTGCTTCCCCAATCAAGGATTTACAGATTGGGGAAAGTCGGATGTCACAATATTAATAGACTGTAATATTTTCCCACGCCGTGGGCGATCGTGGTAGCGTAAGCGTTGCCTTTGAAAGCGATATAAGCAAGGAGAGAACGCAAATCTATGGCAAAGATTGAAACTCGAACCGAACCCATGGTTTTAAACATGGGGCCCCACCATCCCTCAATGCACGGAGTTCTTCGCCTAATTGTCACCCTTGATGGGGAAGATGTAGTCGATTGTGAACCCGTCATTGGCTATTTACATCGGGGCATGGAAAAAATTGCGGAAAATCGCACCAATGTCATGTACGTTCCCTATGTCAGTCGTTGGGACTATGCTGCGGGAATGTTCAATGAGGCGATTACTGTCAATGCCCCAGAGCAACTTGCGGATATTGAAATACCGAAACGCGCTCAATATATCCGCGTGATCATGTTAGAACTTAACCGCATTGCCAACCATCTGCTATGGTTAGGACCCTTTTTAGCCGATATTGGGGCACAAACGCCATTTTTCTATATTTTCCGGGAACGGGAAATGATTTACGACTTGTGGGAAGCTGCCACAGGGGCACGGTTAATTAACAATAACTACTTCCGCCCTGGTGGGGTTGCCGTGGATTTACCCTACGGTTGGCTTGATAAATGCCTCGACTTCTGTGACTATTTTGCGGATAAAGTGGATGAGTATGAAAAACTTATCACGAATAATCCCATTTTCCGTCGTCGCTTAGAAGGAGTGGGGGTAATTACCCGAGAAGAAGCGATTAATTGGGGATTATCAGGTCCCATGTTACGTGCTTCTGGTGTGAAATGGGATCTTCGCAAGGTCGATCACTACGAATGCTATGATGACTTTGATTGGGATGTCCATTGGGAAACGGCTGGTGATTGCTATGCCCGTTATCTGGTAAGAATTCGAGAAATGCGAGAGTCGGTTAAAATTCTTCGTCAAGCCTGTGAAGGGATTCCCGGTGGTCCTTATGAAAACTTAGAAGCCCGTCGCATGGCAGAAGGGCGTAAATCGCAATGGAATGATTTTGACTATCAATATATTGCCAAGAAAATGGCACCCACGTTCAAAATTCCCGAAGGTGAACATTATGTGCGCCTTGAAAGCGGAAAAGGGGAACTGGGAATCTTTCTCATTGGTAATGATAATGTCTTCCCTTGGCGTTGGAAAATTCGTGCCCCTGACTTTAATAATTTACAGATTCTCCCTCACTTATTAAAAGGGGTCAAAGTTGCCGATATTATGGCAATTTTAGGAAGTATCGATATCATCATGGGGTCAGTGGATCGCTGATTTCACCATGAGGAGTTGGTGTCCCCTTCTAAATGGAGAAGGGGCTCTTTAACTGTTATTTTCCTTGTCAATTATGCCACCGATTAGCTTAAATTTAATTGCCATTGGCATTTTTGCCATGACCATGTTTGCATTATTGTCTCCACTTCTCAATATTCCATTAGTCTTTCCTGCAGCAACCACCTTTAGTATCATGGGACTACTAACCCTTGATACCCTAGTTTGGAATAATCGTGGTGTTAACCTCTTATTAGATTTATTTTCCAGCGCTGAACAAAGAGAACGAGTCGTCTATCATGAAGCAGGTCATTTCCTGACGGCATATTTTCTAGGGATTCCCATTCAGGGATATAGTTTGACGGCTTGGGAAGCCTTTCGTCAAAAGCAACCGGGGCGCGGTGGGGTTCAGTTTGATACCACAGCCTTAGAACAAGCCGGACGTAATCCTAATCAAATTAATTTAATGTTGGATCGGTTTTGTACCGTTTGGTGTGCGGGAATGGCTGCAGAGATTTTACAATATGGTAACGCTGAAGGGGGAAGGGACGATCGCGCTCAGTTATACGCAGTTCTTAGCGATTTAGGCTATCGGGAAGGGCAACGGCAACAAAAAGAACAGTGGGCAAAACTGCAAGCGAAATCCCTAATTGAACGGAATCAACAAGCCTATGACGCGTTAGTGAAAGTGATGCAACAACGGGCTTGTGTGGAAACTTGTGAACAAATTATTCAGCACCATAGTCAAATGGAAATGATGGAAGACTGATACTCAGTTTCTTATGAGGTCTAAACAATTCATTACACCGATTAATTAACTTGTGACATACCGCTGATAAAGTTTTTGCACAGTTTTTAAAACGTTATTTAAAGCAGAATGATTGTTAGGTTGATACTCTTGTAATTGTGTCAGAAGTTTCGCTTCTTCACTGGCGACATCGCCATCGCTATAAATTAGGCCACTAATGGCTTCAATCAAATTTTCATACTCTTGTTGGCTGGGATGATTGCCCAAATACTGTTCTAACCACTGGTAACACTCCTCGGCTTTAACAGTTCGCAGTTGATACAAGAAAGGGCGAATTTCAGGATCGTCAGCCAATTGGTGTTTCTCGGCAGTTTTTTGCAGATATTCACGTTCTTGGGGTTGAATTTTCCCATCAATCCAAGCTGCGCCAATTAAGATTTTCAGGAGTTGTTTGGAGTCATTTGTGGATTCTGTCATGGTTCTGATTTAATACTTCTGTTTTAATCTCACCATAAAAAAGCCATCGCTGTTGTGTTCAGTGGGCACAATTTTTAACCAATTTTCACTAGATACCAATGATTTTGCGGGAAATCCTTTAGGAGGCGGTACCATTTCCCAGTTAGGATGATTAGCGAGAAAGGCTTGAACCACATCTTCATTTTCTAAGGGATTGAGGGTACAAGTGGCATAAACTAAAATTCCCTTGGATTTGACCCAACTTGCTGCAGTGGTAAGAATCTCTTGTTGTAGTTTGGCTAATTCTACTAAATTTTCGGGGGTTTGTCGCCAGCGTAAATCAGTACGGCGGTGTAAGGTTCCTAATCCCGAACACGGGGCATCCACTAAAACACGATCGCTGCTATTTTCAAATTGGGATAATTCTCGTACATCACCAACACAAGTTTGGATGGAATTAAGTTTTAATCGTTGGGCATTACGGGTGACTTTTTTGAGACGACTGCTAGCGCGATCGCAGCAATAAATCACACCCTGATCCGCCATCAATTCCGCAATATGAGTGGTTTTCCCCCCAGGTGCCCCGCAGGCATCAATAATGGTTTCCCCAGCTTGGGGATTCAGTAAATAACTGACGAGTTGGGCGCTTAAATCTTGGACACTCCACCATCCTTCTTGGAAGCCCGGAAGTTGCTGAATGTTGCCAACACCAGAGGCAAGTCTTAATCCTAAAGGAACATTAGGCAAACGGGAATAGGCAATTTGGGCTTGGTTAAACGCCTTTTCCACCGCTTCTCGATTGGTTTGCAGGGGGTTAATCCGAATATCAATCGCAGGGGGTTGATTAAACCATTCCGCTAGCGCGATCGCGGTTTTTTCCCCTAATTCATCCCACCATAGTTGAATCAGCCAATCAGGAAAACTATAGAATACTCCAAGTTTTTGAATGGGATCATCAGGAAGGATTAAGGGATCAGCAACTTTCTCCTGTTGACGGATATATTCCCGTAACATGCCATTGACGACTCGTGAGAGTTTACTTAAGCCATTACTTTTAGCAAGTTCGACACTGGTATCAACCGCAGCAGAAGGGGGAACTTGGGTGAGGTAGCGTAACTGATAAAACCCCATTTGGAGAATGAGGCGGAGTTTCGGTGGCTGTTTCGAGGCTGGTTTACTGGCAAATTGATCAATTAAAGCATTCAGGGTTCGTTGTCGGCGAACAATGCCATAGACTAATTCACTCACAAAACGGTGATCTTGAGACGTTAATTCCGTTTTGGCAACAGCGCGATCGAGGGCAACTTCAGCATAGGCATCTTTGTAGATGATCTCATAAAGCGCATTAAATACGACTTGACGGGAATGGGAACTCATAATTTATCTAAATAAAGCATAAAAATAGGGCGCACTGATTCATACGCCCTACCAAGTTAATTAATTGGAATTTACCATTGCGAGGGTAATAAATTTCTTTCTGCTAACCATTGTTCATTATAAAGACGGGATTGATAGCGAGTTCCAGTGTCGCATAACACCGTAACAATGGTGTGACCGGGTCCCATTTCTTTTGCTAAGGCATAGGCAGCACCAACATTTATGCCAACGGATCCCCCCATAAATAGTCCTTCTCGATATAACAAGCGATAGATCATCTGAACGCAGGTGGGATCATCAATGCGGATGGCATCATCAGCAGGGGCGCCCTGCATGTTTGCCGTTACCCGACTATTGCCAATGCCTTCTGTGATTGACTTACCTTCAGTATGAATTTCCCCAGTTTTGACGTAACTATACAAGCCACTGCCTTGGGGATCGGCAACAATACATTTAATGTCGGGATTTTTCTCCTTAAAGAACATGGAAGCCCCAGCATAAGTGCCTGCGGTTCCCGTCGAAGCAACCCAAACATCAATGTTGCCATCGGTTTGCTGCCAAATTTCGGGACCGGTGGTTTCATAATGCCCTCGGCGATTGGCGGTATTATCAAATTGGTTTGCCCAAATGGCATTGTCTGTTTCGTCAGCAATGCGCCCAGACACTTTTATATAGTTATTGGGATCACGATAAGGAACTGCGGGAACGGTTTTCACTTCTGCCCCTAACGTGCGCAAGGCATCAATTTTT
>JAHEOB010000352.1 GCA_018610095.1 Halothece sp. MAG | reverse complement strand
GAAACGATATTTCACACTCCTCCTCGTCCTCGGAGGAAGAGGTTTCTTCTCTCCACTCGCTGGAGAGGAACTAATGGAAACCAAAAAATCAACCGCCCCTAAACCAAATAGAGGCGGTTGCTTAATTTTGATCAAACTAATTGTGCTGTTATTGGTGATTTAGTCCATCAATCGATCAATTTTCAGCAGCATCATCCCTCAGTAGCGCGATCGCGCCTTTAGTGAAGGTGGCTGGAGAATGCATCGCACAAGTATTTTTATGTATTTGGGAATTGTTTTAGTTATTTGTAGTATCCTCCCTTAGTAATTTAATCGCGCTTTCCTTTGCATTAGAATAAATATAATAATTATCCTGTTCTACAAACTCTTGGCGATAATTTCTATTCAATTCAACTAAAGGACTACTTAAAATCTGAGATAAAATAGGTACAATTTCTTCATAAAGACAAGCTTTGTTATCGCGCTCATCATTGAAATCTTGAATACGCTGTTGAGAAATTCCTTCTGCATTATGGACTAAGTCATTTCGCTTTTCAATCCAATAGTCAAGGCTTTTGAAAAGTTCTAAAATTCCATTAAATGTTCCTGAATTGAAAGTAAAGGGGTTATTTAACCAATGATCTAAATCTTGCTGTAAATTGGCATTAGTTTGGGCACGATGCTTAATTATTATCTCTAAATAATTGCGTTTACTATAGCGACTAAATTTAATATTATGGCGAGGTTCTAGCCAACTTCTATCTTCCAATTTCTTAAACTCTTGAAAAAGTTGATCCCCAACTGTGTCTTGAAATTGCTTGCTATTAATTTTCCAATTATTTAGATATTGATTCCCACCTTTTTTCTTAATTAAATGGTGAATAATACTTTCATAAAGAGAGTGTACTCTCGCTAAAAAATTAGCAATTTGTGATAAGTTTTTATAAATACAGGATTGTGTATAAAGATTTAGTAAACTATCATAATAGTTTTCATCTAAAAATTCACTTAATCTAGATTGATCATTTTCCGCTATTTCATTATTTTCATTTTCTATAATATTACGTGCTCCTTCTACATCAAGATTGAACAGCGATCGCGCTATTTTTAAGGTATCAATTACGACATCTAAGCGTTTTCTACTTTGTTTAATTTCTCTTTTCTTTAAAATCTCTTTTTGAGTAAAAAATGTTAGTACAGATTGCCAACTTTTTAAAATATTGATTGCCCCATCAAAATCCCAACGTTCTAATAATTGTTCAACTGTTTGATATTTTTGATTTCGCATATATTTCCAGTAAGCTGTCAACTGGCATTGCGAAGGTTGCCCATTTAGAACATTTTTGACTGATAAACAAGGATCAATAAATAACTGTCTAGGAATTGTTGACGAAACAGCTTGTAATCGCAGAGCATTTTGCATTTGAGGCGTTCCGCCTTTGATGCTGATTAAAATTTCTTCTTGATTATCCAGTTTTTGGAAAAAGCGATCATAGAAATTTAATAAATCATCCAAACTAACAGCAGAAATATCAGAAGGAATATATTTGGGAATTAATTGGAATTCCATTTCGTCCCAAAACCACTTCTTAAGAATTTGAAACAAATAAACTGAATCATCTGGATGTTGAGTCGGTTGGTCGGTGACGAAAATATAAGCAAATCGCGCGTTGAATTGATTTTTAGCGGTATTAACAACTCCCTGCAAACGACCAGGGCTTATACGCTGATGCCACTGTGCTTCATCTTCCTGATAAGCTGCTAAAAGTTTTTCTGTTAGTTCTCGAAAAGAAAATTGTTGCTTTCCCTGGGGATTAGTTGTTACTTCTAATTCCGGACATAGCTTTTTGATAATATCGCTTTGTCGCCATTCTTCTGTCCAAACGATTTGTTCATTTTCTGTTAACTCTGATTCATCAATGTTGGGTTCATTCCGATCAAAACGGACAGGAATATAATACTGATCAATCTTAACTGCTAAATCTGATGTTCCGATATTTGCGATTAGTGTTGTCATTTTTTCCTCCAAATTACTTATAGTTTCACTAGTAATAAAAAAGACTATGGATAAACCTGAATTGAATTTTTAGGTAAAGCCTTAATAAACTCAGCACGTTGCGGATTCCCCGCACCAAAGACACTTACCACTTGATAAGGATCATTTTCTGGAAAATTAGACTGAATCCAAACATAAGAAGGAATTCCTAACTTTCCACCAACTAAAGCATTTCCCTCTTTACGGTCTATCTGTTTATTTTTGGTTTCCCCTTTAAATCGGTTGTCATAAAGAACCTCTAATGCTTCTCCACGCACAGCAGGAGTGTTGCCTTGTTGTTGCCAATTTTGTATCTTTTGTGGATGAGTCATTCCCGCTGAGGGAACTAAATAAATTTGAGCATCGTTATTAAGGACATCTTGATAGCGATTGTTTTCATTACCGGGAGTTTGTCGTTGAGGAGGTTGACCAGCTTGTTGGATTCGTTGAAATGTCTCTTTAATTTCTTGAATCAGACCTTTCCATTGTTGTTGATTGCAAGGAAGGATATTATATGACAATTCCCAATGACATCCCCGCATCCGAGGTTTATTCCAATGTAGAGGACGACGGGAACCGCGACCTACGCCAGATACGTGAGAAGCAAAACAAAGCAACTTTTCCATGAGATGTAAATGATCAGCAGATTTTGCCTCTAGCAGGATAGTTCCTTGATAAGCACAGATTTCATTAGGAGAAGGTTTTTGCTGAGATTCAACACCAATACGGACTTTTCCTTCCTGACTTAAGTTGCCTAATACTTGATTTTCTAATTGTTGACAGACTTGCGGCGAATATAAGCCTAACGCAAACGCCCGAAACCAATAACTTAAAATGCCCCGTACAGCAGTGGGACGAAACTCGACCTCTCCTTTATAGTCATTTTCCTTAGCAGGAGGCGTTGCGCCATACATCCCTTGTGACCAAATTTGGAAGGAATGAGAGGAATAATGGGGTAAACCGGCAGACAATTTCGTTCGGCCATAGCCAGCACTCACCCGAGAACCAATGCCAGCCCCTAATGCTTTTTCCAACCATTGCTTCACAGTTTGTACATCATTACTGTCTTTTTGAGAGCGACTGGTTTTGGCTAAGCCAATTAAAATATTAGGCTTTTCCATGGATAATAAAGCATGGGGTTCGGGTTTATATTGCACTGTGTTTCCGACCCAGGGCCATTGGGGGTTTGCCATATCCACACTCAAACAAGGTTTCGTTGGAAAGGCATCAAAAAATTGAACACAACCGACGCCATTATCTAAAGTTCCAAACAAACGATTAATCTCAGTGGGTGATTCTCCATTTTGTTTAGCCCATGCCCGAACGGCACCTTTTAGGCTACTGGCTGGAATATAAGGAACGCCGTACACGGGATGTAATACTGGTAAAAGTAACTCTTGAAAGCCTCGCATTCCTCCAACTCGAACTCGCCAAAGAAAATTGACTTCAAGGGTTTCCTCAGCGAGTTGTTTGGTTTTCTCTGTTAGTTGTTTATAAATAGGGGAACAAGTCTTTTCTGCCTTGGCTGCTGCTTCTAAAGCTGGTTGAGTATTATCGCCTGATCCAGTTTGATCAAGGGCTTGTAGAGGATTAATTAAGGCATTCGTTTTTGACTGATGGGAACGATTGGATTTAGCAGTTGTTGGTTGGGCTGCAGGTTCTGGTGTTTCTTGAGCAGGTGGCGTTCCGACTTTTAGTTCAATGGGTTTATGTTTCCACAGTTCTGGTAATTTTTTGATGAGTTTCTGACGCAGCCCGTTAGCATATTTCTTAGTTTCTTCATCTGAGAAATAGATGATAATGGCATCATCTCTAACTTGGGCTGAGGTTCCTTGATATGCCTCATAAAGTTTTCCACCATCGTTTTCCAATCGCTTTAAAATGTCTTGCCATTCTGTCATGATTCTTCAGCCTCTCCTAATACTGCAACTGCCCAAAATGACCATTCTTTTGCCAATTGAATGGCTAATCGATTTAAAGTGGTGTAGCTTCTTAAATCTAAATAAATTAAGCTTCCTTCATCATCAACATCAAAATCATATCCACTATAATCTTTTAAACGTTCCAGAAATTTTTTATAAACTTTTCCTTTGTAAGTAGTGTCTTCTGCTGTTCCAGCAAGAAACTTTTTCATATCACCACTCATTCGATGCAATCCCCAAGTGGAAATGTAGCCACTTAATCCTTGGACTAAACCGCTAGCTTTTTGATAGTAATCAGATGATAAATTCTGTTTCAGTTCCACTAATGCTTGATGGGCTTCTTTACTGAATTCACGTGTATCAAGCCTCAATTTGGGAGGATTTGCCGTTTGAGCAGACTGCGGTGAAGTTTGAGCAGTCGATTGATTGGGTTGATTGGGTTTGGGAGTTGGCTTCGGTTTACCTTGATTTTTCTTTTTATTTTTTTTACCCATTTAAGCTCCTCCTTGATTATCGGGAATCGTGTGTAAATCAGCCCAGCCACGGCCTAATCCTTCTAAACCGCCAAACTGTAATTTGTTATTCATGAGCTCAACAATCGCAGAGCGAATGGCTGAAGTTTGGTTTTCATCTTTGGGGGGTTTCATTCCCCAAGGGAAGAACAAGATTGTTTCTGGTGGAATGGCTTCTTCAGAACGAAATGAGCCTCCTTTGACAGTCTTTTGCCCTTCTTCTAAGGCCACTTTGACTTCTCGTTGTAAGCCGGTTTCAATTAACGAGATACAATCTTCATCGCTGACAACTACTAATTTGTTCACAATTTGGTTAACCATGCCATTATTGGACATTAATTTTTGAAGAGCCTGTCCAATGGAATCACCAACTTGAATTTTGCTCAGGTATTGTTTACTTAATTTGGCATTTTGTAGGAGTAATTCATCTGGTTCAAAACTCACTAAAGCGGGTGTGTTATCAGTAATTTGCTGACGGCACTGCTGAATTAATTGACTTAATGGACTGCCTTGTAACCAACGATTCCAACGTTCTAGAAATAACGGGCAAGTAATCCACACTAAATGATGACTCAGAGAGGCAATGGGAAAAAAGAGTAATGTTGCCTCAGCAAACCAAACTTCTCCCTCAGTAGGTTGTTGCCCATCTTTAATTTTTTGTCCAAAAAAGGTTTCTGCTTGCTGTCCATGACTCGCTTCTAGTTCGGCACGGATTTTACCCCGTAATGAAGAAGCAGGAAGATATGGAAATTCGGTATGAACTTCTCGAGCAATTCCCATTAAATTTCCTTCATCAACACTCGCTCCCGTGTGTAAGGGAGTGAGAAGATACATATAGGTTAAATGTTGTGTCATAATGTTTTTTCTCCCCACAATAATTTTCCGTAGTTTAGTTTCTGGAAGGTTTCTAACCAAACCCCTCCTTGCGGAGGTAACAGTAAGTTGGTTTCATCAGGCAGTTCATTAAAGTGATAAATACTGCCTGGTGGAACAAATCCCCGTTGCGGGAGTAAAGCAAATTCAGGATCCTGTTTTTGAAGTGCTTCAGTTGCTTGTTGATCGTTCGGTTTTTCATCCCTTGAGGTTTTAGAGACTTTGCGTTCAATCTGGGAAACACCTCCCCACATAACAGGACGTTCGCTAATACAACCTTGTAAAATGGATTCCCAATAATAGGGATAGATGCTATAGATAGGTTCATCTGGGACCTTTTGTGCTAACCCTGGGGTCAACAAGTAAGCACATTTGCGATCGCTGTCAGCAGTAGCAAAGCTCTCTAATTCATCCCACATAGATGGAGGCGCGATCGGTTGCAACAGCGCCCGATGGCTTTCTCCCCCTAAACGAACTACGGTTTTTTCTTCAATTTGGGCATTACAAGCCATTACTAACTGCCAACCCGGATGAAGACGAGTAGCAACTTCTGTGAAATACCCTTGTTCGGATTTGACTTGACGTTCTCCTTCATTCATCTGAATATGGGGAAGCACTTGTACATCCCAAGGGTCATCATGAAACTCATTGGGATCTGATAAGGGCTGTCCTTGTAGATATTTCACTAACGCCTCTGCTTTCATCCAAGGGTTAGGTCGTCCACTAATAAACTGATTTTCGTTTAATGGTGGGGGCACCATAACCGCCAGTGGTTGCGACCCAATCAGGTATTGCCAACTTTGATTGAGAGGTGTGTTGTTACTTTGTAAGACATCAGCGGTATTCGGAATCAGCCGATCTGTGTATTCCCAACTTTCAGCGGTGTCTTCATAATTATCCTCTGGTATGTCTTGTTGATTAGATGCCTTGTGCCCAATACAGAGTAAATCTTTGGGAGTAGGTAACCAAAGAGTTTGTTCCTCATCCATCAGAAAGGGACCAAGAAATTCTAAATCCCGCTGTCGTTGTTGGTATTCTGGTAAGGCAGAACGCAAGGCTTGGAAAACCGTGGACGGAAGTGGTGGAAATAACCCTTCTGCCCACGAGCCTTCCCCTGGTGTAAAGGGTTTGGCCTCTCGAAATAAAAGAATATCTAGAGGGGTCATGCTATACCATTGCATGAGATACTTCTCCCTGTTGCCATTTTTGTCGTTCTTCAAGGCGGGTTACTAAAAAAGCAGTAAACCGTAAAATTTTTCCTAAATCATCAGGTGTAGTGCCGAGGACATCTGGCTCTTGTTGGGGATTGGCGCGGTAAGCCCAACTTTCCCATTGGTCAAGCCAATCTAAAAGTTGTTTCTTTTGTGGTTCGGGTAATTGTTGATCCCGTCGTCTTACAATGATGTCGGCAGCTTTTCGGAACAGATAATAATCGGCAGTGACCGGACAACGCTTGGGGAGTTCTTCAGCAAGGCGATAAAGTAAACCACTAAATTCCTCTGGAGGAGCCTTTTCAATGAGCTCAGACCATTGTTCTAACAGATGTCCTTTCATTAGGGCTTCTAAAACATTGCCGGAATTGTAAATGACTCGGAAACATAGCCCATTTTTAGCAGGAATAGCTTCTTGTTTATCAGTTACTTTAGTACCTGCTAATTTTTTAGCCCGTTCCGATTCCGCTGACCACAAGTTTTGCAGAACAGTGGGTAAAGGAACACTTTTATGGGCAATGATAATGCCGCAGCTCATGGTGGCATCCTTACCCATGGTGAAGTAAGGACGGTAAGGTAACACCTTATTGGAAGACGGATACCAATAGCCACATTCTTCTTGTGGTGACTGGGATGATTGATTAGGAGGATAATTAAAAAATTCGTTTTTGGGATCTTTTGCCCCTTGCCAGGCTGACCGCAGCGATCGCAGAAACAGGGATAAATCCTCAACGGGCAACACTGCCATGACATCATCCCCGCCACTATAAATGACCTTTCCACAGCACCGCTGCTCGGTCAAATAGGGAACCAACCGATTAGAAAAATCAAGCAGGGCACGGTTTAATCCCACATGCGTTGCTGGTCCCATGCGCTTGTCTGTTTTAAGGAACTTGTCATATTGTGGATGTTGTTGAATATGAGGGGCAACTAAGTCGGTGTCAATATACTTTTCGTAGGTCCCCAGTTTACGTCCAGAAACGTACTGTCCCATGCCATCGCCATCTCCGAGGACAATCACCCACCAATCACCGGGACTACTCTCACCAAACCCGTTCTGTTGATGAGCCCTTGTCAGCTCAGCTTGTAATTGCTCTTTAGCGTCATCTGTTTCTAATCGTAAGTCATCCCCTAACCACTTACTGGAAAACATGACACCGTTATAGCCCTTTTCGTCATTAGACTTGTTGTCATTAGCAAAGACTTGATCCACTTTGGGAATTTGAAAGGGACGACGAGTTAGAGAAGAAAAGCGTTTTCTCTGTTTATTAGAAAACTGAGGATTACTGCGAATTAATTGGTTTAATGTCTGCCAATAGGCTTTAAGTTTTTGGGGATTATTATAAGCAAACTTAGCAGCAGCAATGGAACTCAGATTAGGAAAGCGAATGGTTTGCTCATAATTGGGAATCGCTTCCTCATTAGTCTCATCTGAGGTTTCTAATAAGGTTTTGAGTCCTAAACTTTCGCCAACTCCCCCATAAACCCAAGCCATGCGTTTGCTCAGTTCAATGGCATTGAGTTTTTCGGAACCATTAAACAAGCCTGGAAACACTTCGGCAATCAAACGCCAAAATAGACGCATAGAGCCACTGGAAATCCCTGCCCCTTCGCGAAAATCGTCTTTATAGAATAGATTGGGATGAACAGCACTATAGTAACCGGAAAGGGTCGAACGTTCACCTGGCGAGGCTGGAATTTGCCAAGTACGGGTATTTTTGATTGCTTGGATGGATTGTCCTAACCGATGCTGTAAACTGCCCCACCAGGTTCCCACGTTGAGACTTTGATAAACTTCACTTTCTGCTGGGGTCGGAATTTCTTGACGGGTTTGAGATAATTGATTTTGTTGCTCTTGCCATTGTTGGAATTGGTGGTGTTGGGAAGAAATTTCTAAAGGTTGTTCTGGGGAACCAAGGGGAATGGCAGTCCAATAGGGTTCCCAAGTATGCTCCAATTGAGCCTCCCAGAGTTTGTTCCATTCCCAAGTGCCACCATGTTGCCATTTTTCTAATTCTTGCTCGAGGTCTGGATTGTCTCGGAATTCCTCTTCAATTGCTTGCCATAAGTTTGCCCGTTTTTCTGGTGTATCAAGGGCAGTCATTACCTGTTGTTTGATAGTTTCCCGGACTTTGGTACCAATGCCAGTCCAGATCAAATTGAGACTTTGGCTTAAATGTTTCCCTAATTCTTGAGCAGCTTGTTTTCCAGGTACCACTGCAGTAATTAGATTGGGAAATCCCGCCGTACTGAGACTGGAAGATATTTTCTTTTCAAATCGGGACACAGGATCATGGTTGTCATCTGCATATTCCCGAAATGACTCAGCAAAGTCAGGATATTTTTGCTGTAGAAATGCATCGATAATTTCCTGACTCCATAGAGAGGGCGTAATCACTGCATCGGGGCCATATTGTTCTGCAATTTCCCAAGCAATCTTAGCACCTAAATAATGGAGCATGTAGGAGCCAGCCCAAAAATCAAGGAATTTACGTGATGCTTTAATAAATTCTTGCACAGGAGAGAACGTAAACAGTAATAAGTAGGGATGGCTTTGTTCCTCCCTCTCCATTGCTCCCACTAAGGCGGAAACACTACTGCTATAACTATAAAGTGGGCAGTCTGGCAGAATTGGATGTGCCGGTAATAAAAACGCTCGGCTACGCTGTTGGAGTTGAGTTTCGGGAAAGAAACGCCAAAACCACCAAAATACTTTTTCAGGATCGCTTTCCTGCGCGATCGCGCTTAAATTAGCAGCTAAATTAGTATCATTTCTGGTTTCTTCAGGTGTCCAAGGCTGTTGTTGACCGCTAATGGGATGTTTAACGTAGTTAGCAGTCTGATTTTGATCGGTTTCAAAATGAACGCGATCTGAGGAATTAGCAATGTTTTCAGCTAAATCATGATTATTCCACCACTGTTTAATGTCATCTAAATAGCCTCTTAAACATTCCAACTGTGAACAAATCTCATCAGCTTGAAATGGCTCATAGCTTTGAATTAGCGCATAGAGTTTGCGATGGATAACTGACATAAATATTTTTATTTAGAATGATGGTTTACTTTGTATCATGAAATAATGTGATTGAGTTAATTGCATGCGGGATAACAAAAACTTCTTTAAGTAATTTTAATGATCAACGAATGAAGTGATGTAATTAACTACTCATTCTTACGGGAATTATCATCATAATGATCTCCGCTGAATTGGTCATACTCCTGTTGATGGCGAGCATCCATTTCTCGACGCAGTTCGTCCAACCATTCATCTCGTTCCCGAGCCACTTGAGCACTACGAGATTGTTGGGTATCT
>JAHEOB010000351.1 GCA_018610095.1 Halothece sp. MAG | reverse complement strand
TGATTTAATCTGGGATGGGCAAGCATGGTTTCCACTAATTTACTGCCTAAACCAATTCCGCGATATTCTGGGTGAATTACCACATCCCAAATCGTAGCGCGATACACACAATCCGTTGTGGCACGAGAAAAGCCAATCAAAGAGTCTCCATCCCAAACACTAATAACGGGATTACTATTGGCAATGGCGACTTCTAACCCTTCTTGACTACGCCCTTGGGCCCAAAAGGCGCAAAGATTGAGGAGATTTTGCAGATCACCAAGGTTGATTTGATCGGCACCTTCACAAAATTGAATTGAGGTTTGTTTCATCGTTTTTGCTTGGTTATGGAATTAATAATGATTGGTTGAACCAGTAAGGCTTAAGATCATAATTGTCCGACTATCAGTAATCCATGAAGTTAATTAATTTTCGGTATGACTAGCAGATGTTTCAGGAATAATATGGAGTCGTTGTGATACTAATGTCATGCCACCATCGCCCACAATAATAGCAGACAACCACCGTTGTCCGGGAGTATCAGGGGCTGTGCCTAACCGATAAAGACCACCTGCAGCTAATACCTCAAGATCGAATTGTTGGGAACTAAAATAATCCTTGGGCGTCACTTGTTCCTCTAATGCCGTTCCCATTAAGCGACTATCTCCTAGGGGACTCATAACAATAACATCAAAGTTAAAGGTTTCTCCCGTTGTCACTTCCTCTGGAGCATTGACGCGAACGGGAGGGGCATCATCGCCAATATTAACTTGGGATTTTTCGGTTAAGATTTCTTGAGAGACAATTTTATCATCAACTATTTCTTGGCGCGATCGCAGCGTTGCTTCCAAATGCATTTCCCGTCCCCTTGCTTGGCGAAACCCTTCGATTTCAGTTACAGTTTCTGCAATGAGGGTATCACCTTGCTGTTCCCAATTTTTTAAAGTCACATCGTAGTCTAACTCCGGATAGCGTCTCCAAAGTTGTTTTAGCTGATTGGTAAATGCCTTTCGATTTAATCCATCACTGGTATTGAAATCACGATGATAAGCCCGCCTTACCGCTTTCAATTTCTGATCATTAGCAGCCGTTTCGAGATCATTGAACAGTTCACGGAGGGTTTCTGGTGTCTCCTCAGCAGCGGCAGCAGACATTAATCTGACGCCGGACGGTGATCCTTGTAAAGAGAATCCAGTGGTAAAAACAAGCGTCATTGACAGTGCAACCGACCATTGTGAAAACTGTTTTAATAATGCATTGGACATGGCATCAACCCCAGATAGCAAGACATTCAAATTTCATCATAACTTGAGATCGGAAAGGAATGATGATCAACAATGGGTTCAATTGAAAGGGATTAAAGCAGATTCTTGTTTCATCACTAATGGTAGTTGACTGGGATGGCTAATTAAGGCATAAGGTTGATATTTAGCTAATGCCATGACGGAATTAAATCCCCAACTAACAGCCGTCACTTTTACCCCACTTTGATGGGCTGCGGTAATATCTCGGATTTCATCTCCCACATACATGACAGCTTCGGGTGATAAGTTTCTCTCATTAATGAGACGTTTAATCACCTTATCTTTTCCCCATAAATAAGAACTACTTTCAACAAAGTTAAAATAATGGAGTAAGCCATGATGCCGTAAAAATTGGCAAGCATTCTCTTCCGAGTTAGAGGTTAAAATCCCCAAATAGTACTGCTGTTGTTTAAGTTGTTCTAAGGCTTGTTCAATTCCTAAAGTTGCTTGAATAAGCGTAATTTGTTGTTTTAACTCTTGCCTGATTCGCCGAACTAAAAACGGCACTTGCCATAAAGGAACATCGGATTGTTTAATGATTTCCTTAGCAGTTAAATGGCGAAAATGCTCAATTTTTGCTTCGCTTAATGGGGCATAGCCAAATTCCGGTGCTAATTGATTGATAATACCAATGATGGCATCTTGCGTTTGCGCGATCGTGCCATCAAAATCAAAAATTACAAGTTTAATGGTCATTCGTTTATGGTTGGGGATTACTATTCCCGTCTTCTTCAAGGTTAGCACGGGCATTCCGTCGCCACATTTCTGGTTTAATCCGTCGTAGGGCTGATCCCCGCGTGGTTTCATCCCACCTAGTTTCACTTAATTGGGCTAACTCTTTTAAGTTGGGAGCATGCCATTCTGGGCGCGGTTGAAAGTCTTGGCAGTCAGTTTCTTTAGCAAACCGTTCATTCCAAGGGCAAACCTCTTGGCAAATATCGCATCCGGCAACCCAACCATTGAGATCAATATCCTCGGGTAGTTGCTGGGATCGATTTTCAATTGTATGATAGGCGATGCAGCGATTGGCATTCACGACAAACGGTTGTGGAAAGGCATCAGTGGGACAAGCGTCTAAACATCGGGTACAAGTGCCACAATGTTCAGTATGAGGCGTATCAGGTGTGAGCGATAGGGTGGTTAAAACTTCTCCTAAAAAAACCCAACTTCCATACTGTCGCGTGATGAGATTCCCATTTTTGGCAATCCAGCCTAATCCTGCCTGCTGTGCCCAAAATTTGTCTTGTACGGGACCAGTATCACAATAAAATCGGGCTTGGATGCTGTTGTCTTGTTGTTGTAACCAACTGGCAAGGGCTTTGAGTTTTTTCTTCATCACTTTGTGATAATCTCGTCCCCAAGCATAGCGAGAGACTTTTCCTTGTTCGGGATGATCGGGTTGGGAATGAGGCGTATAATAGTTGAGGGCTACCGCAATGACAGATTGCACCCCTGGCAGACAGGCTTGAATATCAAATCGTTTTGGATTATCCATCCATGCCATATCCGCATGATATCCTGAAGCTAGCCACTGTTTTAGCCGATTTTGGGCGACGGTTTGTTCATCATTATCAGCAGCAGCAATTCCCACTAAATGGAATCCAAAGGATTTTGCTTTTTGTTTCACTTGTTCGCTATCAGGCATGAAGTGAATTAATTACTAGTAACTGACTATCTCTATCATTAACAAATATTAATAGGGGGTACTGTAGTGAATAAGGTCCAAAAACGGGTTCAGCAATTACGCCAACAATTGCAACAAGCGGATTATGCCTATTACGTTCAAGATAATCCCATTATGGAAGATGAGGTGTATGACAAACTATATCGGGAGTTACAGGAATTAGAACAAAAACATCCGGAATTAATTACCCTCGATAGCCCCACGCAACGTATCGGAGGAGAAGTTGCCGAAGGATTTGAATCAGTTAAACATCACATCCCGCTTTACAGTTTGGAAAATGCTTTTGATGTTGAACAGTTACGGGAATGGGAACAACGCTGGCAAAATCAGGTGGGAAAAGATGAAACCGTGGAATATGTGGGTGAGTTAAAAATTGATGGCAATGCCTTGGCGTTAACCTATGAGAATGGCATTTTGGTTCGGGGGGCAACCCGCGGTGATGGCGAAACCGGAGAAGATATTACTCAAAATGTTCGCACCATTCCCACCATTCCCTTACGATTACATTTAAACGAACCCCCAGCCCGTGTGGAAGTGAGAGGGGAAGCCTTTTTACCCCATCAAACCTTTGAACAAATTAATCAACAACGTCGTGACAAAGGAGAATCGGGATTTGCGAATCCTCGTAATGCCACCTCGGGAACCTTACGACAATTTGACCCCAAAATTGTTGCCAAACGGAAATTAGACTTTTTTGCTTATACGCTTTATGTAGTAGATGACAATTCCGAACTAAAGCCTCAAACTCAAGCAGCGTCGTTAGGTTTATTGGAACAAATGGGGTTTAAAGTCAATCCTCATCGCCAAGTGTGTCAATCGCTGCAACAAGTGGAAGATTTTTTTCATTACTGGGAACAGCAACGGGGGAGTTTACCCTATGATGTGGATGGCGTTGTGGTAAAAATTAATTCCTATCAGCTACAACAACGTCTCGGATTTACCCAAAAGTTTCCCCGTTGGGCGATCGCGCTAAAGTTTCCTGCGGAACAAGCCCCGACGCAATTGAAAGCAATTACAGTTAATGTGGGGCGCACCGGTGCTGTTACTCCCCTTGCCCATTTAGAACCGGTGTCACTAGCTGGAACCACTGTGCAACGCGCAAGTCTCCACAATCAAGATTTTATCCAACAGTTGGGGGTCAAGATTGGGGATACCGTTGTGGTTCGCAAAGCAGGGGAAATTATTCCCGAAATCGTGCGGGTATTACCGGAATTACGCCCAGCAGATGCCCAAGCGTTTACCATGCCCACAGCATGCCCGGAATGTGGGTCACAATTAGTGCGCCCAGAAGGGGAAGCCATTATCCGATGTGTCAATGCTTCTTGCCCCGCTATTTTACGAGGGAGTTTAGTGCATTGGGCATCCCGAGATGCCATGGATATTCAGGGATTAGGGGAAAAGATGGTAGAAGCGTTAGTCACTCGGCAGCTTGTTCACTCCATTGCCGATTTATATCACTTAACGGTTGAGGATTTAACGGCACTAGAAGGAGTGGGAAACAAATTAGCTAGTAATTTAGTCAGCGCGATCGCGCAGTCGAAACAACAACCTTGGTCACGGGTATTATATGGTTTAGGGATACGCTACGTTGGTAAAGTCAATGCAGAAACCTTAGCTACCAAGTTCCCCACTGTCGAACAATTAGCTAGGGCTAGTATCGAGGATTTAAAAGTGATTGAAGGAATTGGGGAAGAAATTGCGCGATCGGTTTACCAGTGGTTTAGAATTGAAGCGAATCAAACACTAGTGCAGCAGTTACAAGCAGTTGGACTCAACTTTGCACAAAAACAGGACACTGAGACAACCGAAACGGCTAATTCCCTTGCTGGGAAAACATTTGTTTTAACTGGAGAGTTACCTAATCTGACTCGCAACGAGGCAAAAAACCTGATTGAACAAGCAGGGGGGAAAGTTACCAGTTCTGTCAGTTCTAAAACCGATTATGTGGTGGTTGGAGAAAACCCCGGGTCTAAGCAACAGAAAGCAGAACAATTAAATATTCCCCAAATCAATGAACAGCAATTGCAGGAAATGTTGCAAAGTTAATGATCTCAGATCATGGAATAATTTGTACCTGCTCAGTTTTGGGATCGAACCGATAACGTTGCTCACCATTAACATCAAAAACGAGTTCACCATTACGCCATTCCAGTGGTTGGTAATTAACCTGTCTCGGTACTTCGTCTTCATGTTGAGGTAAACGTACCGATAATGTCTCGCTGTCAGCAACCGTTTCTCCTACCTTTTTTCGATTAGCGATTGAAATCAGGCGTTGCGGTGCTGGCGTTTCCACCGTTAAGGCAACGTATTGACTATTGTGACTCCAGGAGTCAATTTTGATAGTGCTTTCAAACCCAAATTCTACTGGATATAATTTCGGTTCTTGTTTTCCTAGTTTAACCAGCCAAGCAGCATCATGGACGCCACCAGTAGTTGTAACAGCCAACCACTTTTGATCTGGCGCTAGAGATGCTTGTTTAAACCTTGTTGCAGCCCCAAACTCTATTTTGTCATCAACAGAAATGTTGCGAGGTACATCGTCAATATGGAGTAGCTTAGAGCCATCTTTTGCTCGAATTTTATTTGGAGTGACTTCTAACGACTCTAGTTCTGAAAGAGATGAACCAAGACCATCCTCCCCTTGGGTAATTGTCAATCCCTTAGCAACTTGACGTAGTATATCCAAGTGTTGATTGACAAAAGAAGAACTCCCTTCAGCGCGAAGATTGTAATATTTATCACCGCTATAAACAAAGAACCAAGCCTTTGTTTCCTTGCCTTGCTCCCTGACAGCAAATAATCCTTGTTCTCCATTAGGCAGTGTTAGTGTCTCGTAAATTTGAGCTTGTGACCATTCATGAGGCGTTTTTGTTTGCTGCGTCATAAGATTGGCATAAATACGAATCGTTCCTTCTGCTTTATCTAATAGCACCGCACCATCGGCACGCTGGCTTTCTTGAGACTCATCCCAGTTATTGGGATATTCCAACTCAAATCCAAAACGTGAGTTTTGATAATACTGCCACTTGTTTTGTGCAAGGTGTGACTGACTGGATAGGAAATTATTATTTTTTGTTAGAGCCGTAGTAAGGGGAAAAATCGCTATCAAACAAGTAACTGTTATAATTTTTTGCCATTGCATCACAAAAACGCCTTAATTGATTCTTATCCATAAATGCTTGCGCAGTTAATCCCTTGCTACAGGTGTTAGCAGTTCGATAATTGCTCAGGATTAGGTAACTGACTCGCTTCCTCATTAAGACGGATGCGATTAAAATCTTGATCCGTATGGAATATCCAAACTGCCTCGATCGTTTCTGCTGTATCAAAATTGCCGGTTACGGTAACTTCATAACCTGGCACAATAACTTGGGCACACACTTCATCAGGTTGGGCTAATCCTAAACAAGCATCAGGCCATTGTTGAGAAGTCTTTTGCATCTCTGTAATGTTGAAATTGGATCGCGGATATCGCTGTTGCACTTGTTCCTGAATTTTTTGTTCAATGGCACTGGGAACTTCTGGAGAATCATTATTCATCTGTGCTGGATTAGGTAACTGACTCGCTTCCTTATTAAGACGGATTTGATTAAAATTTTCGTCAGTATGGAAAACCCAAACTGCTTCTATGGATTTTTCGCCTTCAAATTCTCCTGTTATGGTTACTTCATAACCTGGCACAAAGGCTTGAAGACATACTTCATCAGGTTCACCTAATCCTAGACAACCATCGGGCCACTGTTCCCGCGTTTTAGTGGTGTCATTAATTTTAAAATCGAGAGTCTGATATCGTTTTTGCAATTCTTGACGTAGTTTTTGCTTAACTTGGCTGGGAATATCTTGATCTTGTTGGGAATTATGGATGTCACCTGCCCTAAGGATTTGATCTTGATTGATTTCCTTATTAGAGAATGGACTCGCAATGGCTTGCTGGGTTAATGCAACTGCAAAACCTAGGCTAAGGGTAGCAATCGAAGTGACAAGGATTGCTTGCTGTTTTTGATTATCTTTCATAGTATCTTTTTCTCTATAGAATCAATAGTAAATTAACTCAATTACTTTGACAAAAAGAATGGTAATTTATTGAATAACACGAAATTTCTATTATTAAAATGACATTTTACTTTCTAAATATGTTCCTGTTGCTTTAGCAATTTTACCTGAAATTTAAAATTAAACCGATAGTGTATTTATTACGAGTTTTGTGTTAGTTCTTTTTCCCAAGATGATATTTTACCTGAAATGAGAAAAATCAATTTTCAATTTGATCAAAATTCAGATTAAGCTTGTTAGCTGTTAACGTGAGTTAAGCTTATTACTTCTCATTATAGCAGTTTTAAAAAACGAATCGTACTGCCATTTGTTTTGTTAAGAAGTGCAATTAAATCTTCACTTTAGTGTCGCTTCGCGAGAATCGCGCATCGCTATAATGATCCCAGCTAGATGATTGAACGTTATGAATTTACTGACGAACTTATTGTCGCCCAAATCTTCTCAAACTCAAACCAAACTCCCTCGTCGGCGGAAACGGCATCGAGGCATTGAAATTAAAAATGTACAAGAAGTGGACTTCATGCGAGAGTCGGGGCGTATTGTTGCCACAGTATTAAAAGAATTGTCTGAAATTGCGGAAGCTGGAATGACAACGGCCGATTTAGATGCCTATGCGGAAAAACGGATTCGAGAAATGGAGGCAACGCCTAGTTTCAAAGGCTATCATGGTTTTCCAGGATCGATTTGCATCTGTGTCAATAATGAAGTGGTGCATGGCATTCCCAACGCCAAAAAAGTCATTCGGAATGGGGATTTATTAAAAGTCGATACGGGGGCGTATAAAAATGGGTATCATGGTGACTCTTGTATTACGATTCCCATTGGCAAAATTACTTCCCAGGCGCAACAATTGATGGAAGTCGCCGAAAATGCCATGTATGAAGGGGTCAACCAGGTCAAAGCTGGGAATCATCTGTTAGATATTGCCGGTGCGATTGAGGATTATGTCAACACTCAGGGTCATAGTGTTGTGGAAGAATTTACTGGACATGGAGTGGGACGGAATTTACATGAAGCCCCTGCGGTGTTTAATGTTCGCACCGATCAATTGCCCAATGTTAAATTAAAAGCGGGCATGACTTTGGCGATTGAACCCGTTGTGAATGCCGGATCAAAATTTACTCGCACTCTGCGCGATCGCTGGACAGTTGTC
>JAHEOB010000350.1 GCA_018610095.1 Halothece sp. MAG | reverse complement strand
GCCCCAAGGTGTTATATACTTATTCCACTGAGGGAGGAGAGTTTTTACTGTCCTTAGAACAGGAAAATGTTGAACAGTGTCAACTGGTGGAAAGTGGTGATGACATTGCTTTAGTTGATGGGATGTTACCCATTAAATTGAAACCTGAACAGTCAAAAGTGTTTATTTTAGAATAAGCTAAACTTGGCTAATATCGGTCAGCGCGATCGCGCAATTGTTGATATTGATAGACAACTGCCATGACAGCAAACGCGTCCTCTCAACAAACTCACCTTAACCAAGCCCGCGCTAGTTTACGCCAGGCTTTATCTTGGTATGGTAATCTACGTCGTCATGGCAATGCTCCTCCCAACGGTGAACTCCAAGCAGCGGTTAAACAAGATTTAGAAACCCTCAAAGCAGCCTATGACAAGTTAGATGAAACCATTATTCGCATTGCCACGTTTGGCTTAGTCAGTCGTGGTAAATCGGCTGTCATTAACGCCTTAGTGGGCAAACAAGTCATGACCACAGGGCCGGTGAATGGCGTCACCCGATGGCCTCAAACCATTCGTTGGACTCCCCCCAGTGGCAAAGTTCAAATTGAATTAATTGATACCCCCGGCTTAGATGAAGTCGAGGGGGAACAACGGGCGCAAATGGCGCAGACGATCGCGCAACAAGCGGATTTGATTTTATTTGTGGTGGCGGGAGATATTACGCGCACAGAATATCAAGCACTGTGTGAACTGAGACAAGCCAAAAAGCCACTGTTATTAATTTTTAATAAGGTGGATCTCTATCCCGAAAAAGATCGCAACGCTATTTATGAACAACTACGCCAACTGGGCACAGGAAAAGAAGGAGAACAATTACAAGAATTATTATCGCCTCGGGAAATTGTCATGGTATCGGCAGAACCCGCCCCCATGCAGGTACGAGTGGAACAACCCGATGGCGAAATTCATTATCAACGGGAAACACCACCGCCTCAAATTGATGCCCTGCAAGAGGCAATTTTAGAAATTCTTAATCGAGAAGGACGATCGCTGCTTGCTTTAAATGCCTTGTTACAAGCCCAACAAGCAGAAAGTCATATTGCCCAAGAAACGGTAAGACTCCGTCAACAAGAAGCCGATACCTTAATTTGGAATTATGCCAAATATAAAGCGATCGCGGTTGCCGTCAATCCCCTTGCCATGATTGATCTGATTGGAGCAACATTTGCCGATTTAGCCTTAATTCGAGGGTTAGCCCGCTTATATGGTTTACCAATGACAAGTTATGAAGCTGGGAAATTGTGGCGACAGATTCTCGTTAGTTCCGGAAGTTTACTGGTAGGCGAAATGGGAACCAGTGCTATTTTAGCCCTTGGAAAAAGTACCGCTATCATCGGCGCAAGTTGGGGAAGCCCGAGCGCGATCATGTCTTATACCGGCTTAGCCGCCACGCAGGGCGCGATCGCGGGATATGGAACTTATACGGTTGGACAAGCTGCCCAAGAATACCTGAAAGGGGGTTGTAGTTGGGGCCCATTAGGGCCGAGTACCGTTATTAAAGATATTCTTTCCCAAGTGGATGGAGATACTATTATTTATCGTTTAAAGCAAGAACTCAGTGATGGCTAGTTCATCCATTAATTCCAAAATTGATCAAAAAATTGGTTCGATGATCACCGTTTAATTTTCTAGAAAAGGCTTTCTCGAGATTATTTTTAAGCAGCAAACGCTTTTTTTAAAAAACTCTAAGATGACGAATATTTACTTAAGAAAACATTTAACTTCTCTTTAGTCGCTGCTGGTACTTGATCCAAAGGGGTTAAAATGGCATACTTAAGCGCAGAATGAGCCTCTGAACTCGGGGGATTTTCCTTAATCCGCCGTACTGCTTCTTGAATTACTTTCTGAGCATTCACGGCATTCCGTTTCAGATACTCAATCACCATTTCCACAGTGACACTATCATGATCCTCATGCCAACAATCATAATCCGTGACTAACGCTAGTGTGGCATAAGCAATTTCTGCTTCTCGGGCAAGTTTGGCTTCCGGTAAATTGGTCATTCCCACCACCGTTGATCCCCAACTGCGATACCAATGAGACTCTGCTTTGGTAGAAAAAGCGGGTCCCTCAATACAGACATAGGTACCACCGTGATGAGGAGTCACTTCTTCCAGTTGTAAATCGGCAATAGAATGATACAAAATTTCTGCTAAGTTATTACAAACAGGGTCAGCAAAGCCAAGATGGGCAACAATGCCATTGCCAAAAAAGGTATTAACCCGATTACGAGTGCGATCAATAAATTGATCTGGAACCACCATATCCAAGGGTTTAACCGTTTCTTGTAGCGACCCTACCGCCGATGCAGAAATGATATAGTCAACCCCCAGTTGTTTCATAGCATGAATATTAGCCCGAAAAGGGATTTCTGTTGGAAGGAGATAATGATTTCGGCCATGACGGGCAAGAAAGGCGACTCGAATTCCTTCTAAAGTGCCAATAATAAAAGCGTCAGAGGGAGAACCAAAGGGAGTATCAAGGCTCACTTCTTCAACATCTTGTAGGGCTTCCATCTGATAAAGCCCACTACCACCAATTACACCGATTGTTGCCTGCGCCATGATTGAGTTGTTTTCCGTAGGAGTGTCACGTTACGTTATTTTAGGACATTACTAAGTAAATGGGACGCAAAGAATAATAATTACTGAAGAGAAACAATTTTATGAAAAATCAAGATCAACTTCGTTCCACTCTACAACGTCTCGATAATTACAGTTATAAAGCGTATAAAGATATTAAAGGAAAATATGATTTTCTAGATTTTACATTAATCATTGATTACGTACAAGGTGATCCCTTTGCCGCTCCTTCACAGCTACGAGTGCAAGTGCCCCAATCCATTGCAGGATTTCCCTCATTTCTTTATGAATCCAAAAGTCGGGAAGTTGCCTTGCGGGATTACTTAACGCGACAGTTTCGGAAAGCAGCAGCCAAGGTTAGTGATTCTCGCGGGACGGGAAAAAGTGGTTTAATTGCAATGACAGCGGTGGGACAGGAAGTATTACCCCGCACCGCCACGTTTGTGGATGAGAGCATGGTCGAAGCACGTTTTGTGGTGGGACTCCCTGCCAAAGGACGAAAAATTTTAGGTCGTCAAGCAGCGGATATGCTGTGTGAGGATATTCCAGAAATTGTGGATCAAGCTCTGATTTATCAGTCACTGTCTCCCAAAGCGATTCGTCATCATGTGGAAACAGTTGAAGATGCGGATTGGTTACGTCAACAGTTATCAGAACGGAATTTAACGGCGTTTGTTCCCAATGGCGCAATTTTACCCCGTCGCAGTGGCGTCGATGATCGTCCCTTAGATGATCCCAATGTCGTACCGTTTCAGTCTCCCCCAGAGTTAGAAGTGAGTTTTGATTGCCCCAATCGAGGAACCGTGAAAGGCATGGGCATTCCCGAAGGAATTACCTTAATTGTTGGTGGAGGCTATCATGGCAAGTCAACACTGTTACAGGCATTAGAATTAGGCATTTATAATCATCTTCCTGATGATGGACGGGAATTAGTGGTTACCAATCCCAATGCGGTAAAAATTCGTGCTGAAGATGGTCGCAATGTCGTAGGTGTGGATATTTCTCCCTTTATTAATCAATTACCGCAAGGACGATCTACCACTGATTTTTCCAGTCCTAACGCTAGTGGCAGTACTTCCCAAGCAGCAAATATTGTGGAAGCATTAGAAGCAGGGGCAAAGGTTTTATTAGTGGATGAGGATACGGCAGCGACCAATTTTATGATTCGCGATCGCCGTATGCAGCAATTAATTAGCAAGGATAAAGAACCCATTACCCCCTTTATTGATAAAATTCAACAACTTTACCAAGATTATCAAGTTTCAACCATTTTAGTGATGGGGGGAAGTGGCGATTATTTTGATATGGCAAATACCGTAATTGCCATGGAAAACTTTCGACCTTATGAAGTAACGGAGAAAGCAAAGGCAATTGCAGAAGAAAATCGCACGGAACGAAAAATTGAAGGGGGACAACAGTTTGGAAAAATTACCCCGCGAATTCCTTTAGCAGACAGTATTGATCCCAGTCGCGGGAAAAAGTCCGTGAATGTGAAAGTTCGGGATGATGATGAAGTGTCTTTTGGGAATGAAGAGATTGATTTAGCCTCAGTTGAACAGTTAGTGGATAAAGGCCAACTCCGCGCGATCGCTGCTGCCATTGTTTACGCGAAAAAGCAATATTTAGATGGTAAACGAACCCTTCCTGAAATTTTAGATATGGTGTTTGCTGATCTTGAGGAACAAGGGTTAGATGCCATTACAGTATCACCTCAACATGATTTGACAGGTTTCCGTCGCTTTGAATTAGCAGCAGCCCTGAATCGGTTACGAACCTTAGCAGTTCAAAGTTAAAGATAGGTAAAACTAGCTTATGAGTGATGTTTCGTTACCGAATGGTTCTGTCATTCGTCGTGCCACTGCCAAAGATTTGTGGCCCATCCGAAAATTAGTTCTAAGTGCCAAGCTCGATCCCACCCAGTTACGCTGGCAGCAATTTTGGGTCATCGACTGTGAAGGAAAAGTGATTGCTTGTGGGCAATTGCGTAGTTTTGGTGAAGCTCAGGAATTAGGAAGTCTGGTTGTTGCTAAAGATTGGCGGAATCAAGGGTTAGGAACGATTTTAAGTAAGCATCTTATTCATCAAGCCACTCAACCCCTCTATTTGGAATGTTTGGGACAATATCTAGCTAGTTTTTATCGCCGTTTGGGCTTTGTCCCAGTTAGTTGGCAAACCTTACCTCGCCCATTGAAATTTAAGTTTGGCTTGTCGCAATTAGCTAAAACGGTATTGCGAGTTCCAGTGCAAATCATGCAGTATCAAGATTCAACGACTCCCGCTAAGTTCTAAGGAACTATAACGGGAGATTGTGGAGACTGTTGCACCTGCTCCTAAATAGTTGAATAGCCCATCGAGCCTCAGTTTGGAACGTACGTTTGGATGCTCGTGCGATTCGTTTCCTGTGAAATCCTTGGATTTCCCACGAAATTTGAGGTATAAGCAGGAGCTTGGTTAGAACCCCTCCTAGGGGACAGAACCTTGACAACTTGATATCCATGTTGGTGAGAGTCTCTACAAGGCTCAAGTCCAATCATCTCAGGGTGTGAGATGACAGCGACACCCACAGTCATAGAGTTGACCACTTGAGACTGAAGCTGGGTATAATGGGGTCTCTGCTGATAGCCCGATTCAGTAAACTCCTAGCAAGAAACTATGCCTATTCCAAGAACCTATGTCTGAACCATCGTGACGGACAACAAGCGTAACGGGTTGATAACGCTTGGGCTGAAATATAGCCAAAGTAAGAGGATACAAGTTTGAGCAGGCTTGTATCACACCCCCAAAATTTACTCGGTGGAGAGTACGAGGCTAAGGTTTCTACCAATGGATATCAGGAACGAAGTAACCCTCGTTCATTCTCTTAGAACTGGTCGATGTTCTAAGTAGTCTGTCGGGACGCAACATCTGGCTCATTT